>NZ_CP150231.1:2912500-3200000 GCF_037974225.1 Solibacillus sp. FSL R5-0691 | reverse complement strand
CCATGCACCGTATGACTAAGGTTTCCTGAGGAAGGCTCGTCCGCTCAGGGTTAGTCGGGACCTAAGCCGAGGCCGATAGGCGTAGGCGATGGACAACAGGTTGATATTCCTGTACCACCTCCTCACCGTTTGAGAAATGGGGGGACGCAGTAGGATAGGGTAAGCACGCCGTTGGTTGCGCGTGTTCAAGCAGTAAGGCGTGTATGTAGGCAAATCCGCATACTTTAACGTTGAGCTGTGATGACGAGCTCGTATGAGCGAAGTTCCTGATTTCACACTGCCAAGAAAAGCCTCTATCGAGGTGAGAGGTGCCCGTACCGCAAACCGACACAGGTAGTCGAGGAGAGAATCCTAAGGTGTGCGAGAGAACTCTCGTTAAGGAACTCGGCAAAATGACCCCGTAACTTCGGGAGAAGGGGTGCTTCTTTGGGTGCATAGCCTAGAGAAGCCGCAGTGAATAGGCCCAGGCGACTGTTTAGCAAAAACACAGGTCTCTGCAAAACCGTAAGGTGACGTATAGGGGCTGACGCCTGCCCGGTGCTGGAAGGTTAAGAGGAGCGGTTAGCGCAAGCGAAGCTGTGAATTGAAGCCCCAGTAAACGGCGGCCGTAACTATAACGGTCCTAAGGTAGCGAAATTCCTTGTCGGGTAAGTTCCGACCCGCACGAAAGGCGTAACGATCTGGGCACTGTCTCAACGAGAGACTCGGTGAAATTATAGTACCTGTGAAGATGCAGGTTACCCGCGACAGGACGGAAAGACCCCGTGGAGCTTTACTGTAGCCTGATATTGAATTTTGGTACAACTTGTACAGGATAGGTAGGAGCCAGAGATCTCGGAGCGCCAGCTTCGAAGGAGGCGTCGGTGGGATACTACCCTGGTTGTATTGAACTTCTAACCCATGCCCCTTAGCGGGGTAGGAGACAGTGTCAGGCGGACAGTTTGACTGGGGCGGTCGCCTCCTAAAGAGTAACGGAGGCGCCCAAAGGTTCCCTCAGAATGGTTGGAAATCATTCGTAGAGTGTAAAGGCATAAGGGAGCTTGACTGCGAGACCTACAAGTCGAGCAGGGTCGAAAGACGGGCTTAGTGATCCGGTGGTTCCGCATGGAAGGGCCATCGCTCAACGGATAAAAGCTACCCCGGGGATAACAGGCTTATCTCCCCCAAGAGTCCACATCGACGGGGAGGTTTGGCACCTCGATGTCGGCTCATCGCATCCTGGGGCTGTAGTCGGTCCCAAGGGTTGGGCTGTTCGCCCATTAAAGCGGTACGCGAGCTGGGTTCAGAACGTCGTGAGACAGTTCGGTCCCTATCCGTCGTGGGCGTAGGAAATT
The DNA here is from genome assembly GCF_037974225.1 of Solibacillus sp. FSL R5-0691. GTDB lineage: Bacteria > Bacillota > Bacilli > Bacillales_A > Planococcaceae > Solibacillus. The sequence goes on along the minus strand of NZ_CP150231.1, from coordinate 3,198,666 downwards.
TGAGAGGAGCTGTCCTTAGTACGAGAGGACCGGGATGGACATACCGCTGGTGTACCAGTTGTCTTGCCAAAGGCATCGCTGGGTAGCTATGTATGGACGGGATAAGTGCTGAAAGCATCTAAGCATGAAGCCCCCCTCAAGATGAGATTTCCCATTACGCAAGTAAGTAAGACCCCTGAAAGACGATCAGGTAGATAGGTTCGAGGTGGAAGTGCGGTGACGCATGCAGCTGACGAATACTAATCGGTCGAGGACTTAACCACATTTTATTGCACAACTCAATGAAACGTTTATCCAGTTTTGAAAGAATGAAAATTCTTTTTAAGGATTTCAAAACACAAGCTAGTCGAGGAAACGACTGAGTGATTGAAGGAGCGTACTCAAGTACGTGACTGAAAGAACGAAGGAAGTTGACGAAGGATAGCGCCGTGGATTGAAAGCCGTAATAGTGAAGTGATGATGGCAAAGAGGTCACACCCGTTCCCATACCGAACACGGAAGTTAAGCTCTTTAGCGCCGATGGTAGTTGGGGGCTTCCCCCTGTGAGAGTAGGACGTCGCTTCGCACACGCAAAACCACTGAGGAATCAGTGGTTTTTTTGTTGTTCTAACTAGATATATATAGGCCGATTATTTTCTAACCATCGTCATGAATTTTGTAACATCATTGCTAAATTCATTTTCTTTAACAAAACCAAGCTTTTTATAAAGGCGAATGGCTCTTTCATTAAACATTGCTACGGTCAGTCTCAGTGGTTTACTTGGAGAATTATCCTCAATGAATTTTATAACACACCTACAAAACTCATACCCCTTTCCTTGACCGACCAGATTTGGATGCATTCCAACCCCCATATCAATAAAATCCTCCTTATAAACATTAAATTTATTTCCGCTAGGTACTCGAGCGCTTTCCCCAGTACAGAAAAACCCAATTACCTCATTATTTTTATTAACTGTGTAGTAGGAACCTTCCATTAATTCCTCTAAAGCTTCCGCTGTCTGTTCATTATTGTAAAAATTGTAAGGCTCCTCATATGTCCAACCGAGAATTGCAGTGGCCTTCTCACAGTCCATCTTTTCAAAAAAGACTTCCATTTTTTTATGACACCTCTTTTATTGTAATACGTTAAGATTAACATAAATATCCATTTCATAATGGCCGCCTTTACGGACAAAGGGAACTTTGGCTATCTTTTAACAGGCGGTACAAAGTAAGATTAAATATAAAGGATTTATAAAGTTACAATGATCGAAGAAATTACTTGCTATAGTGATCGTAGGAGGCGTACTTGATGGCACAACAAATTCTTTTAGTGGAAGATGACCGCGAAATTGCGCGCATTATTAAAGACACGTTAATAAAGGAAGGCTATGCCGTAACATGGGCAACGACAGGAATTGAAGGGCTGGAGGATTTTTCTTCCGGAAACTATGATTTAATACTTGTTGATTGGATGATGCCTGAAATGGATGGGTTATCTATGATTGAACATATTCGAATGCAAAGCGATGTCCCAATCATAATGATCAGTGCAAAAAGCAATGAAACGGATAAAGTTACAGGGTTACAAGATGCCGATGATTATTTGGCAAAGCCGTTTTCTTTAGAAGAATTAAAAGCGCGTGTTCGGTCTCAATTAAGGCGATGGCAGCGATATAATAAAGTTTTTGCAACAGAAGAAACAATTTCATATGCACAAGGATTAAAAATCGATTGGCTAAAAGAACGTGTTTATATTGAAGAAGCTGAAGTTAATTTGACGCAAAAAGAGTTTGCGTTACTGAAAGTATTGGCAAAAAATCCATTCGAGCTATTTACAAAGGAAGCGTTGTATACCCATGTATGGCATCAAGTGGAGCTGGACCAGACACATACGGTTACTGTGCACATTAAAGCATTGCGCGAGAAGCTGAACGATCCTGTCAAATCACCTAACTATATACAGACTGTATGGGGAAAGGGCTACCGATTTATAGGTGAACAAATATGAAGATTAAATCATGGCTTCTACTGACGTATTTGCTTGTCATGATATTGCCGTTGCTTGCATTGTATGGTCTTTATGTAACGATTAACGCGTACTACCAAGATAAAAACGTTGATGAATATTTAGAAAAGTGGGCAGTTGTGACGGATTTAAAAGACCAGTTGGATCATCCATCGCTTTACAATATGAATGCGAATTATAAAGGAATCGAGAAGCTGACTTCCGATCAGTTGATGATTACATTATATAGTCCAAATGGGAAGATCTATTATTCTTCAAATTTAATTAATCCTTTCAGCAGCTTTGAGTCGAAAAGTTACGTTTATAAAAATCTGTATGAGTTTGAACAAAACTATAAGACATTTATTTATAAAGAACCTGTTTATGAAGACGGGAAAATAAAAGGTATATATAAAATTACGCTCGTTCGTTCTGAATGGCTGGAACAAGTAAATACAAAATCACTATTTGTCATTATTAGTTTAATCATAGTAATGCTGCTCCTATACGCGGCGGTTGTCTATTTGCTGAACAGACGCCTCAATAAGCCGGCAAAACGCCTAATGGAACAAATGCATGCTTTTGCCAAGGATGAAGAAACAAATCCGCTGCCAGTAACAAAGGATGAAATCGGGAAATTAACCGAGAGCTTTCAACTTATGCAACAGGAAATAACTGCGACCCGAAAAAATCTTGCAGTGGAACAGCAGCAAAAGGAATTTATGATTGCGAGTCTGTCACATGACTTGAAAACGCCTCTTACATCAATTCAAGCATACGCAGAAAGTTTACGGCACGGGAGCCATTCCGAAAAGGAACAGCACGAGTATTTGCAGGTCATTCAGTCCAAAGCCGACTATATGAAGCAGTTGCTTGATGACTTAATGATGTTGACATTATTGCAGTCCCCGACCTATGAATTGGAACTAGTAAAGGTCGATGGTGAAGAGTTTTTTGAAATGCTGCTTAGTGATTATGAACAGATCAGCAGGGAAAAAGGGTTCGAAGCGAAAACAACAGTCAATGTAGAAGGAAGTTATTTTGTAAATCCGAAGCAACTGATGCGTGTTGTCGACAATGTTGTCGCAAATGCCTGGACGTATACAAATCCTGGAGGAACAATTGGTATATCGGCATTTGAATCACCGAATATTCCTTCGTGGAGTTTTGGGAAATTAGCAGAAAGCTTTACAGAAAAGGGCATTTATATTGTTGTAAAAAACAGCGGCGCAACATTATCGGAACAGCAATGTAAAGAAATGTTTGATCCCCTGTATCAAATTGATGATTCCCGGAGCCATATTGGCGAACGGGGGGCTGGTCTCGGTTTAAGTATTGCAAAGCAAATAATGGCTAAACATGATGGAACGATTACAGCTATAGCGCAGCAAAATCAACTAGCGATTGTCATATGGCTACCATCAATTGAAGAAGAGAGGAATGGGTAAAATGAAAAAGTGGATTTATTCAGCAGCAGTAGTTTTAACGCTATCTTTGGCGGCATGCAGCAATGAGGAAAGTTATTCACCCCAGGAAATATTGAATCAGGCAATGCAGGAGACGTCTGAGCTGGATTCCTATTATGGAGAATATAAAATGATAATGGATGACGGTACGGAAATTCTTTCAAAGCAATGGGAGAAAAACGGAAAGACTCGTGTAGAAATGGTTGACTCCACAGGAGAGGAATCGATTGCAGTAAATGACGGTAAAACAGTATCTTCCTATTCAAAAACAACAAATGAAGCGATTATTTTTGAACTTGGACCGGACGTTGAAAATTCAGTACGACCAACGTTAAAAGAGCAGGCATTACGTACATTGGAACAAATAAAAAATTCCCATGACATTACGATTGGTGAAGAAGAAAAGATCGCCGGTCACGAAACATACCATTTAATCGCAAAAGCGAAAAAGAAAAATACGCTTATTGGAGATATGGAAGTATGGGTAGATAAAAAAACATGGATGACATTAAAGACGATTTCGGCAAATGGTGATATGAAATTAACTTCTGAATTCACAAAATTTGAACCAAACAGTAAAATTGATGATTCCAAATTTACGCTGGATATACCGGAAGATGCTGATGTGAAATATGAGTCTTATCAGCCAATCGAACAACTAACAGAGGAAGAAGCTGTCGAGAAGCTGGGCACATTTTTAATCTTCCCCGAATCACTTGGTTACACATTGGAAGGTATTGAAGATATGGGGATGGCAGAAACCGGAGAAATCGCTTTAACATATTCCAAAAACGGTGAGCAGCAATTTTCGCTTTCAATCTTCAAGCCAATGGAATCCATCGGTGAAGATGAAGAAATCATTGAAGTACGTGGGCAAAAAGGATCTAAAATTGATTTGGAGACTTTCAAATTACTTCAATGGGATGAAGAAGGTTTGCGCTATAATATAATTATTGAAAATCTTGATTTGACATTTGAGGAAATACTGGAGTTAACAGAACAAATGGAGTATATAAAATAAAAGTGCAGGAGCAATCATAGTAAAACTTTGATTGCTCTGTTTTATTTTCCAGTTGTGACAAATCGTTCACAAAATAAAGCTTTTCTATTAGAAAGTACTAAAAATATCGTGGTATAGTTAGAGCGATATTTTACATGTGGAAGGATGACATTTTTGGGGAAAAAGCAAGTGTGGTATGAAGTAGAAGAAAATGAAACAATCGAGCAATGCCTTGAAAGAATGAAGAAAGATGGCTATATGCCCTTTGGACGAAGAGAGGAACCGGTATTTGAAGAGGTAAATGGCGAGCCTGTTTACTTACGTCAAAAGATACAATTTAAAGGTTTATTAATAGAAGATTAACGGATGATTTGTTTAAAAGACGAACAATATCTTTTACTTTAAAAATATTGTTCGCATTTTTGCGTTGATTTTATACGTAACCCTTGTTAAAATGTGTACAGGAAAAACATTTAATCCCTCATATATGCTAGAGAATATGGCTCTAGTGTCTCTACCCGGCACCGTAAATACCGGACTATGTGGGAAAGCAACTTCAGGTGTGATGAATAAAGGGTGTGGATCACAATGCAATTATCTACATATACTTTTAATGCTCAATCCTCAAGTAGATTGCTTTCTCATGCGTAGAGCGTAGAGAGCAGTTTATTTGAGGATTTTTACATTGATTTTTAACAAGTGGAGAAGATGTTTAAAGGAGCGAAATTCATGAATCCGAAAATTGGCGTTATTATGGGAAGTTCTAGCGATTGGGAAACGATGAAGCATGCTTGTGACATTTTGGACGAGCTGCAGGTACCTTATGAAAAGAAAGTCGTTTCAGCACATCGCACACCAGATTTAATGTTTGAATATGCGGAAGCGGCACGTGGACGCGGTATTCAAGTAATTATTGCAGGGGCTGGTGGAGCGGCTCATTTACCAGGTATGGTAGCAGCAAAAACGACATTACCTGTAATCGGCGTACCTGTACAGTCACGAGCATTGAACGGACTTGATTCACTACTATCGATTGTGCAGATGCCAGGTGGCGTACCTGTAGCAACTGTAGCAATCGGCAAGGCTGGAGCAACAAATGCTGGTCTCCTTGCAGCGCAAATTTTAGGAGCGTTTGATCAGGAACTTGCTGCAAAGCTTGAGGCACGACGTGAAGCGACGAAAGCGCAAGTTTTGGAAAGCACAGGTGACTTGACGTGAAGAAAATGATTTACCCTGGACAAACAATCGGTATTATCGGCGGCGGTCAGCTAGGTCGTATGATGGCTGTTGCGGCAAAGGAAGCCGGCTATAAAATCGCAGTACTGGAGCCAACGATGGATTCTCCTTGTGGACAAGTGGCAGACATACGAATCGTCGCAGCCTATGATGACGAAGCAGCATTGGAAGAGCTTGCGGAAGTTAGTGATGTCATAACATATGAGTTTGAAAACATCGATTACGATGGCTTAAAGCGATTAACACAAATGGCATATGTTCCTCAAGGTGCAGAACTTGTGCGCATTACACAAAATCGCGTTACAGAAAAGCAAATGATCGTTGATGCAGGCTGTCCGGTTGCGCCGTATATTGTCGCTTCTACATATGACGAGCTTCAAGAAAAAATCGGAGAAATCGGCTTCCCCTGTATCGTAAAAACAGCTCGGGGCGGTTATGACGGGAAAGGTCAGCAGTTATTGAAATCTGCTGAGGACTTACCTTTAGCAAAAGAGTTATTTGCACATTCACAATGCATTGCAGAAGGTTTTGTACCGTTTACGAAAGAGATTTCAGTCATCGTTCAACGCAATGGAGATGGTGAAACATACTGCTTGCCTGTTGGAGAGAACATTCATATAAACCACATTTTACATGAAACGATTGTGCCGGCCCGTATCGAAAGGTCTACAGTACAATTAGCTGAAGAAGCTGCTTTAAAAATTGCGGATTCACTACAACTGATTGGTACATTGGCAGTTGAAATGTTTGTCCTGGAAGATGGCAGTATCGTAATTAACGAATGTGCACCACGTCCGCATAACTCAGGCCATTATTCGATTGAGGCCTGCAATATTTCACAGTTTACACAGCATATTCGTGCAGTATGCGGATGGCCGCTGCGTAAACCAAAACTGTGGGCGCCATCGATTATGGTAAATGTACTTGGTCAGCATGTCGTTCCATTAACAAATTCTATATCAAAGTTCCCTGACTGGTCTGTACATTTGTACGGGAAATCGGAAGCGAAAGTTAATCGGAAAATGGGTCATGTTACAATCATGACAGATGATATCAATACAACAATACAACAAATTACAGACTCAGGTATTTGGCCGGAGTAAAAGGAGAAATTTTATGATAGAACGCTATACACGTCCAGAAATGGGTGCAATTTGGACTGAAGAAAACAAATTTAAAGCATGGCTTGAAGTAGAGATTTTAGCTTGTGAAGCTTGGGCTGAAATCGGTGAAATTCCAAAAGAAGATGTAGCAAAATTACGTGCAAATGCATCATTTGATATCGATCGTATTTATGAAATTGAGAAGGAAACGCGTCATGATGTCGTAGCTTTTACACGAGCTGTTTCGGAAACACCTGCACTTGGTGAAGAAAAGAAATGGGTGCATTACGGCTTAACTTCAACGGATGTTGTAGACACAGCACTTTCATACTTAATTAAACAGGCGAATGAAATTTTACGTAAGGATCTACATCAATTCATCGATATCCTTACTGAAAAAGCGAAAGAGCATAAATTTACAGTCATGATGGGTCGTACGCACGGTGTACATGCAGAACCGACAACATTTGGTTTAAAACTTGCTTTATGGCTTGAAGAGATGCGTCGTAACTTAGTACGTTTTGAAGAAGCTGCAAAAGTAATCGAAACAGGTAAAATGAGCGGGGCAGTAGGAACATATGCGAATATCAACCCACGTGTTGAGAGCTATGTATGTGAACATCTTGGATTGGCAGCAGCTCCGATCTCTACACAGACATTGCAGCGTGACCGTCATGCCCAGTATTTCTCTACACTGGCTTTGATTGCTACATCAATTGAAAAGTTTGCGACTGAAATCCGTGGACTGCAAAAATCCGAAACACGTGAAGTGGAAGAAGGATTTGCGAAAGGGCAAAAAGGTTCATCAGCTATGCCGCATAAGCGAAACCCGATCGGCTCTGAAAATATGACAGGTATGGCACGATTAATGCGCGGCTATATGCTGACAGCTTATGAAAATGTAGCTTTATGGCATGAACGTGATATTTCACATTCTTCAGCTGAACGCGTTATTATTCCGGATGCCACAATTACATTAAATTATATGTTAAATCGTTTCGGTAATATTTTGAAAAACTTAACTGTATTCCCTGACAATATGAAACGCAATATGGAGCGTACATTTGGCCTGATCTATTCACAGCGTATTTTACTTGCGTTAATCGACAAAGGATTATCACGCGAGGAAGCGTACGATACGGTTCAGCCATTAACAGCGCGTGCTTGGGATGAGCAAACACAATTCCGTCCGCTTGTGGAAGCTAGTGAAAAAATCACAGCGTATTTATCACCGGAAGAAATTGCGGACTGCTTTGACTACAACTACCATATTCAGAATGTTGATTTGATTTTCGAACGTTTAGGACTTAACTAACTAATCATTAATCAGGAGGAATACGTCATGAATAAAGGGCAGCTTTTATATGAAGGGAAAGCAAAACGACTTTATACAACAGAAGATACTGAAATACTTTTTGTTGAATACAAAGATAGTGCAACAGCATTTAATGGCGAGAAAAAAGCCGAGATTGCTGGCAAGGGAAATTTAAACAATCAAATTACGACATTGCTTTTTGAGAAGTTACAAGAAAACGGAATTGAATCACATTTCGTAAAAAGACTTTCAGCAAACGAACAGCTTGTACGTAAAGTCGAAATTATTCCAATCGAAGTTGTTATACGCAATATTGCTGCAGGCAGCCTTGCTAAACGTCTAGGCTTGGATGAGGGCACATTGCTTAAGCGTCCGATCGTCGAATTTTACTATAAAGATGATGCATTAGGTGATCCGATGATTACAACAGAGCATATTGAAGTGCTGGATATCGCAACACCAAAGGAAGTAGAACAGCTATATAATGCGGCACTGCATGTGAATGAAGTGCTGCGTCCAATCTTTACTGCTGTTGGTGTAACGTTAGTCGACTTCAAACTGGAATTTGGTCGTGATAAAGACGGCAATATTTTACTTGCCGATGAAATTTCTCCTGACACTTGTCGTTTATGGGACTCTAATACAAAGCAAAAACTTGATAAAGACGTATTCCGCCGCGATTTAGGCAATCTTACGGAAGTATATGAGATTATATTACAAAAACTTGGAGGCAACTAACTCATGAAGAAAGTTAAAATATATGTAACATTAAAAGAAAGCATCCTGGATCCTCAAGGTTCTGCAGTTCAAGGCTCACTGCAAAAAATCGGTTATGGTGAAGTTTCTGACGTACGTATTGGCAAGTATTTGGAAGTTACAATCGAAGATACTGACCGTGATATTGACACAATCGTTAAAGAAATGTGCGAAAAAGTATTAACGAACACGGTGATTGAAAAGTACCGTTACGAAGTTGAGGAGGCATAATACGATGAAATTTGCAGTACTCGTTTTCCCGGGGTCTAACTGTGATATCGACATGTTTCATGCGATTAAGGACGAGCTAGGTGAAGAAGTAGAATATGTTTGGCATACAGCTACAAGTCTAGACGGATTTGACGGGGCATTAGTGCCTGGCGGTTTCTCATATGGAGACTATTTACGTTGTGGCGCAATGGCAAACCAATCAAACATTATGTCAGCTTTAAAAGAATTTGCTGCACAAGGCAAACCCGTGTTAGGTGTTTGTAACGGATTCCAGATTTTAACGGAAGCTGGGCTGTTACCAGGAGCTCTTATCCGCAATAAAAACCTGAAATTCATGTGCCGTACAGTACAGCTAAAAGTTGAAAACAACCGTACATTATTTACTAATGGATATGAAGAAGGAGAAGTCATCAATATACCGATCGCACACGGTGAAGGCAACTACTACTGTGATGACGAAACATTAGCTTCTTTACAAGCGAATAATCAGATTGTCTTTACATATGAAGGTGAAAATCCGAACGGATCTTTAGCGGATATTGCTGGAATCATCAACAAAGAAGGCAATGTACTCGGAATGATGCCGCATCCTGAACGTGCCGCAAATGAAATCGTTGGTGGCGCAGATGGTCTTAAACTATTTAAATCAATTGTGAAGCAGTGGAGGGAACAGCATGTTAACAACTAATTTCGAACCAACACCAGAGCAAATTAAGGAAAAACGTCTCTATGCAGACATGGGGATGTCAGATGCGGAATTTGACTTAGCAATTGAAAAATTAGGTCGTATTCCAAACTGGACGGAAACAGGTCTTTTCTCGGTAATGTGGTCTGAGCACTGCTCTTATAAAAAATCGAAGCCAGTACTTCGTAAATTCCCGACAAAAGGTCCTCAAGTACTGCAAGGCCCTGGTGAAGGTGCCGGCATTGTTGACATCGGTGATGAACAGGCAGTTGTTTTCAAAATGGAATCCCATAACCATCCATCTGCAATTGAACCATACCAAGGTGCTGCAACAGGTGTAGGGGGAATTATCCGTGACGTTTTCTCTATGGGTGCCCGCCCGATTGCGATGCTGAACTCTTTACGTTTTGGAGAATTAAAATCAGCGCGCGGCAAATATTTATTTGAAGAAGTCGTAGCCGGTATTGCAGGGTACGGTAACTGTATTGGTATTCCGACAGTAGGCGGAGAAATTGCTTTTGATCCTTGCTATGAAGGGAATCCGCTTGTAAATGCAATGTGTGTCGGATTAATCGATCATAAGGATATTCAAAAAGGCGTTGCTGCAGGTGTTGGAAATACTGTTATGTACGTTGGTGCGAAAACAGGTCGTGACGGAATTCATGGTGCAACATTCTCATCTGAAGAATTGACAGAAGATACTGAAGAAAGTCGCTCGGCAGTACAAGTTGGTGACCCATTCATGGAAAAATTACTTCTTGAAGCTTGTCTGGAAGTTGTAAAATCAGATGCATTAGTTGGTATTCAGGATATGGGTGCAGCAGGTCTTACTTCATCTTCAGCAGAAATGGCTTCTAAAGCCGGTACCGGTGTAGAGATGAACTTGGACTTAGTTCCTCAACGTGAGACAAATATGTCAGCTTATGAAATGATGTTATCTGAATCTCAAGAGCGTATGCTGATCGTTGTAAAAGCAGGCCGTGAAGATGAAATTAAAGCGATTTTCGATAAATATGATCTTGATGCAGTAGCAGTAGGGAAAGTAACAGAAGATAAAATGCTTCGTTTACTTCACAAAGGTGAAGTGGTAGCAGAAGTACCTGCAGATGCATTAGCTGAAGATGCACCAGTTTATAATATGCCGGATGCTGAGCCAGCTTACTTTGCACAATATCAGGCAATGGAAAATGCAGAACCAAAAGTAACAGATTACAAAGAAACGTTAACAGCACTTTTAAAAGCACCGACAATCGCTTCAAAAGAGTGGGTTTACGATCAGTATGACTATCAAGTACGTACAAATACAGTTGTAGCACCAGGTTCGGATGCCGCAGTATTACGTGTACGTGGTACAAATAAAGGTTTGGCGATGACGACAGACTGTAATGCTCGCTATATTTATCTTGATCCGACAACTGGTGGAAAAATTGCTGTTGCTGAAGCAGCACGTAACATAGTATGTTCTGGTGGACAACCACTTGCAATTACAGACTGCCTAAACTTCGGGAACCCGGAAAAACCGGAAATCTTCTGGCAAATTCAAAAATCAGCAGACGGTATTGCGGAAGCTTGTTTAGCACTGGACGCACCAGTAATTGGCGGTAACGTATCCATGTACAATGAGCGTTCAGGCGAAGCGGTTTACCCAACACCAACAATCGGTATGGTTGGATTAGTAAAAGATTTAGCGCATGTTACAACACAGGAAGTTAAAGCTGCCGGTGATGTTGTGTACGTAATCGGTGATACAAAAACAGAATTCGGTGGTTCTGAATTACAAAAGTTAATTGAAGGCGGCATTTCAGGTAAAGCACCTTCAATCGATTTAACAGTCGAAGCGGCACGTCAACAATCGATTTTGGAAGCAATTCAGGCAGGACTAGTTCAGTCAGCGCATGATGTTTCTGAAGGTGGAGTTGCGGTTGCATTGGCGGAGAAAACATTCGCTGCAAAAGGTTTAGGTTTAGACGTAGCATTAACAGGTTCTGCAACGACGGCTCTATTCTCAGAGTCACAATCACGCTTTGTAGTAACAGTGAAAGCTGAACATGCAGAAGGCTTTGAAACAATCGTAAAAGACGCACAAAAAATCGGTACAGTAACAGACGACGCGAACATTAAAATTAGCGGAGAAGCTGGTGTACTTGTTGAAGGTACTGTGGAGGAATTCCGTTCTGCCTGGAAAGGAGCAATTCCATGCTTGCTGAAATCAGAGGCTTAAATGAGGAATGCGGCGTATTTGGCATTTGGGGCAACCAAGATGCAGCGCACTTAAGTTATTACGGTTTACACGCATTACAGCATCGCGGACAGGAAGGAGCTGGTATCGTCACAACTGACGGTAATCAGCTTCAGGCTGTACGCGGCGAAGGTCTTGTAAATGACGTGTTCAATGAAGATAAATTACGTAAAGTAGTAGGGCACGCAGCAATTGCGCATGTACGATACGCAACAGCAGGCGGCAAGGGGCTGGAGAATGTTCAGCCATTGTTATTCCGTTCTTCAACTGGTTCATTGGCAATTGCCCATAATGGGAACTTGGTGAATGCTACACATTTAAAACAGTTTTTAGAGCGTTCCGGCAGCATTTTCAACTCGACGTCCGATACAGAAGTTGTTGTCCATCTTATTAAAAAATCAAAACACTCTCCATTTCGTTCAAAAGTGAAAGAAGCATTGTCTCTATTAAAAGGCGCCTTCTCTATTATTTTACTGACGAATGACCAAATGATTGTGGCACGCGACCGAAATGGCTTACGACCGCTTTCACTCGGTAAGCTAGGGGATTCTTATGTAGTTGCATCTGAAACATGTGCATTTGATTTAATCGGTGCAGAATACGTACGTGAAGTGGAACCTGGGGAGTTATTGATCATTTCAAATAATGGCCTTGAAATCGACAGCTATGTTGAAAGGGACAAACGTACGATGTGCGCAATGGAATATGTATACCTTGCACGTCCTGATTCGAATATTGATGAAGTGAATATCCATATGGCACGTAAACGTATGGGGAAAGAACTTGCAAAAGAATGTGCCCATATTGAAGCGGATGTCGTTACAGGAGTTCCAGACTCATCTATTTCTGCGGCAATCGGATTTTCTGAAGCGAGTGGTATTCCATACGAGCTTGGTTTAATTAAAAACCGCTATGTTGGGCGTACTTTTATCCAGCCGACACAAGAACTTCGCGAACGCGGTGTAAAAATGAAGCTTTCACCTGTCGTACAAGTCGTAAAAGGAAAACGTGTTGTAATGGTGGATGATTCAATCGTACGCGGTACAACATCGAGACGTATTGTACGCATGCTGAAAGAAGCAGGTGCGGCAGAAGTGCATGTAGTCATTTCTTCACCGCCAATGACAGACCCTTGTTATTACGGAATCGATACATCGACACATGAAGAGCTGATTGCATCAAGCCACAGTGTGGAAGATATACGGGTAGCAATTGAAGCGGACACGCTGACATTTTTATCGCTGGAAGGTATGGTCCGTGCAACGAACCGACCGTTTGAAGATGAAAATGGCGGACTATGTGTGGCATGCTTTACAGGTAAATACCCGACAGAAATTTTCCCGGACACAGTGTTACCACATGAAAAAGACTGTTAGAAATTAAGGAGGAGCAAGTACATTATGTCAAAAGCATATGAACAGGCAGGCGTAAATATTGAGGCAGGTTATGAAGCAGTAAAACGTATGAAATCACATGTTGAGCGTACAAACCGTTTAGGTGTGATGGGAACGTTTGGCGGCTTTGGAGGCATGTTTGATTTGTCTGCACTGAACTTAAAGGAACCAGTTCTTATTTCAGGTACTGACGGTGTCGGAACGAAACTGAAGCTTGCATTTATGGTTGATAAACACGATACAATCGGAGTGGACTGTGTTGCAATGTGTGTAAATGATATCGTTGCACAGGGTGCTGAGCCACTTTACTTCCTTGATTATGTTGCGGTAGGAAAAGCCGAGCCTGCAAAAATTGAGCAGATTGTAAAAGGTGTTGCGGACGGTTGTGTACAGTCCGGTGCAGCATTAATCGGTGGAGAAACAGCTGAAATGCCGGGGCTTTACGAAGAGGATGAGTATGATTTAGCTGGTTTTGCTGTAGGTGCTTGTGAAAAATCGGACATCATTACAGGGGAAAAGATTGTGGAAGGCGACGTTTTAATCGGTCTTGCTTCTAGTGGTGTACATTCAAACGGCTATTCATTAGTACGTAAAATTGTGTTCGCGGACAATAAAATTGCGGTTGATGCAGTAGTAGAAGGCTATGAAGATCTTGGCCCAATCGGCGAAGCACTTCTTGTTCCTACAAAGCTTTATGCAAAACCTGTTTTAGCAGCACTTAAAGCTGCAGATGTACACGGTTGCGCACACGTAACAGGCGGGGGTTTCTATGAAAACTTGCCACGTATGATGCCACAAGGTTTGGCAACGGAAATTGAATTAGGGTCTTGGCCGGTGCTGCGCATCTTTGAATTTTTAAAAGAAAAAGGTGCATTAGCGGACAAAGATTTATATAACGTATTCAACATGGGAATCGGCTTTGTTATTGCAGTTCCAGCAAGTGAAGCAGATAAAGTGATCGCAGCAGTGGAAGCTGAAGGTGAAAAAGCTTACACAATCGGTCGCGTTGTAAACGGTGAAGGTGTTATATTCAACGGCGAACATGATGGGAGCTTAGTGTAATGGGTACGAAAATTGCCGTATTCGCATCTGGAAGCGGTAGTAACTTTCAGGCCATCCAGGAAGCGATTAGTCGCGGTGAACTTAATGCGACGATCGAACTGGTAGTTACGGATAAGCCAGGTGCTTTTGTTGTAACACGTGCACAAAAATTCGGTATACCTGTTACGGAGCTTGCACCGAAAACCTTTGCCGACAAGGCATCTTATGAATCAAAACTTGTTGAACTGTTAAAAGAACGAGAGATTGAATGGATTATATTAGCAGGTTATATGCGCCTTGTAGGGGAAACATTGTTATCGGCTTATGAGCATCGGATTATCAATATTCATCCGTCGCTGCTGCCATCATTTCCCGGGAAAGATGCCATTGGTCAGGCAATGACTCATGGCGTAAAAGTTACGGGTGTGACGGTTCACTTTGTTGATGCGGGAATGGATACGGGAAAGATTATCTCGCAAGGAGCAGTTGACGTTGTCGATGGTAACCGTGAAGCGACAGAAGAGCGTATACATAAATTAGAACATGCGCTATATACGAAAACATTACAGCAATTATTCAACACAAATAAGTAAATTCGCATGAGCCGCTCCTGTGAGGGCATTGCTCACCGAAAAAATGAATTGGAGGACCTAATCGTGACGAAACGTGCACTTATTAGTGTTTCAGATAAAAATGGTATTTTAGAATTTGCAAAAGAATTGGTAGCTCTTGGCTATGAAGTACTTTCTACAGGTGGAACAAAAAGTTTATTACAACAAAACAATGTTCCGGTAACAGCAGTAGATGAAGTAACAAACTTCCCGGAAATTTTGGATGGCCGTGTAAAAACATTAAATCCGATGATCCATGGCGGTCTATTAGGTAAGTTTGATGAGCCAAGCCATGTTGCGCAAATGAACGAACATGGCATCCGCCCAATAGAAATTGTATGTGTCAACTTATATCCGTTCGTCGAAACGATTTCAAAACCGGATGTATCTTGGGATGATGCAATTGAAAACATCGATATTGGCGGTCCGACAATGCTACGTTCGGCAGCAAAAAACCATGATTATGTAACGGTAATTGTTGATGCAAATGACTATTCTGCTGTATTGGAAGAATTAAAGGCAGATGGAAAAACGACATTAACAACACGTCGTCGTTTAGCAGCAAAAGTATTCCGCCATACAGCTGCATATGATTCGTACATTTCCAATCATTTATCAAATGCAATTGGCGAAGAGTTCCCGGAAAATATGACGTTAACATATGAACTGAAGCAAACATTACGCTATGGTGAAAACCCTCACCAAAAAGCGGCATTCTATGCAAAACGTTTAGGTTCGGATTTCTCGATTGCCTATGCAACTCAATTACACGGTAAAGAATTATCGTACAACAATATCCAGGATGCAAATGCAGCATTGCAAATCGTGAAAGAATTTGAAATGCCTGCAGCGGTTGCCGTGAAGCATATGAACCCATGTGGTGTCGGTACTGGTGAAACTATCGAAGAAGCATTCAACAAGGCTTACGAAGCAGATTCAACATCGATTTTCGGCGGTATCATCGCATTAAACAAAGAAGTGGACAAAGCAACTGCAGAAAAATTATCAGGTATTTTCCTTGAAATCATTATTGCGCCAAGCTTTACTGCAGAGGCATTAGAGATTTTAACTCAAAAGAAAAATATTCGCCTGTTAACAATCGACTTCACACAGGAAAAGCAGGATCAATTCAATGTTGTTGCTGTTGAAGGTGGATTACTTGTACAGGAGCCGGACCGTTTCGGCTTTAAAGATGCCAACATTCAAGTTGTGACAGACCGTGAACCGACAGAAGAAGAGTGGGAAGCATTAAAACTGGGCTGGGCAGTTGTGAAGCATGTAAAATCAAACGCCATTGTTGTTACGGATAAACAAATGACATTAGGTGTTGGTGCTGGTCAAATGAACCGTGTTGGCGCAGCGAAAATTGCCTTTGAACAAGCTGGGGAAAAAGCACAGGGCGCGGCATTGGCTTCGGATGCATTCTTCCCAATGGGCGACACAGTGGAAGCAGCGGCTAAAGCCGGTATTAAAGCGATCATTCAACCAGGCGGCTCAATTAAAGATCAGGAATCAATCGATGCAGCAAACAAGTACGGTATTGCAATGGTATTTACAGGAGTTCGTCACTTTAAACATTAATTAATAAGTTAGCAGTAGAGAAATTATTAAATTTACGTTATAATAGAATAAAGTTTCGCTAATGTTCTGGCCGGACGTTAGCAGAAGCGTTTGCAAATGCTTTATTTATTCTTCTTTCTGGCCGGGAGAGGGGTAAATAAGACGATTGGGTGATTCTTGGCCGGGTCCCCATCGTAACCTAATTTTATTAACAACTGTATCGACTTTGGCCGGGAGATACGCTGTTAATAATAAAATAATCATTGATTGTAAGATGCACAGCACTACTTTTGGTCGGGTAGCGCAGTGTAAACGACCATTAATGAAAAACGCTCGCCTAAAATTTGGCGGGCGTTTTTTTTATCCAAATTTCTATAAAAGGGGAAGCTAATATGAACATTCTTGTAATCGGTAGTGGTGGTCGTGAACATGCGATCGCGAAGCAATTCAACAATGCACCTTCTGTACAAAAGGTATTCGTAGCACCAGGAAATGAGGGAATGACGCAAGATGCACAAGTGGTTGCAATTGATGCACTGGATTTCGCAGCGCTTGCACAGTTTGCAAAAGAAAATGATGTGGCTTTAACATTTGTAGGTCCCGAGCAGCCATTAGCAGAAGGAATCGTTGACTACTTCAATGAGCAGGGCTTGGTTATTTTCGGTCCAACAAAAGCAGCGGCAAAAATTGAAGGGTCGAAATCTTATGCAAAAGAGATTATGAACAAATATAATATTCCGACTGCAGCGCACGAAACATTTACAGAAGCTGATAAAGCAGTAGCTTATATTAAAGCGCAAGGTGCGCCAATTGTTATTAAAGCGGATGGGTTAGCTGCCGGAAAAGGTGTAATTGTAGCAATGACAGAACAAGAAGCAATTGAAGCGGTGGAAGATATGATCGGTAACCAGCGTTTTGGCGATTCTTCTTCGCGTGTTGTTGTGGAAGAATTCCTGGATGGCGAAGAATTCAGCTTCATGAGTTTTGTACATAAAGGGCAAATTTATCCTATGGTCATCGCACAAGATCATAAGCGTGCATATGACGGCGATAAAGGGCCAAATACAGGCGGAATGGGTGCCTATTCACCGGTACCGCAAATTTCTGAAGACATTGTTAAAGTGGCATACGACACAATCGTAGAACCAACAGTAAAAGCAATGGATGCAGAAGGTGTATCATTCACCGGTATCCTGTATGCTGGCTTAATTTTAACGTCTAAAGGTCCGAAAGTCATCGAATTTAACGCACGTTTCGGTGATCCGGAAACACAAGTTGTATTACCACGAATGGCATCTGACTTCGGTGAATTTATGATTAATTTAATGGAAGAAAAACCATTTGATCTACAATGGAAAGATGCAGCAATGCTAGGTGTTGTAGTTGCAGCTGAAGGCTATCCAGGTGATGTAGTAAAAGGCAATGCACTTCCTAGCTTAAATGACATCGAACTACCAGTATTTCATGCAGGTACGAAGCTGGTAGATGGCCAGTTCGTTGGGAACGGTGGTCGTGTACTACTAGTCGCAGCTGAAGCAGCGGATTTAAAGGGAGCGCAGGAAAAAGTATATGCTGAGCTTGCGAAAAAAGAGTGGACGAACTTCTTCTTCCGTGGGGATATTGGATGGAGAACGTTTAAATAAAAGAAAGGCGATACGTTTAAACGTGTCGCCTTTCCTATTCTCTAAGTTGGCTGCTAAATATCGCCTTTTTTATGTTTCTCAATCTCCATGGCGAGTAATAGTAACTTGTCATCAAATTCATCCAGAATACGTAATTTTTCGTCAAGCTCTGTTTCAAAACTGGTAGCTTGAATGAATAAATTTTGAAGCTGGTTTTCCAGGTTGATTCGGGTCCTGGACTGTTCATCGGTTGGCGAATAATTACTATGTTCAGTTTCTTTGATTTGTGCCATTTCTTCAAGAGTAAATTGAATTTCATCATTTTTATTTTTAATATCCTTTAATAGGTCGTGTTGTTGATTGATCGTATCACGCAGAGAAGTTAGCTGTTCGTTGTTGTTGGTCATGAATGAACGCAGCAAATTATCCAGTTCTTCAACCGTCTGGATATAGTTTTCTGAACGGACAGCAGGAATTTCGGCTTTAGCTGTTTTTTCGATTGTTTCTTTTAATTGTTTGTTTTCTTTCTGTAAGTTTTCTTTTTTTTCCACGAGTGATTCAATGGAAGAAATCAGTTTTATTCTTTGCTCTTCGCGTAACTGAATATTTTCATGCAGCTCGCTTAGCTCTTTTTCAAAGCTTTTTCTCATCATCATGAGTTCCATTGAAAGTTCTTTTTTCTCGTTTACTAACTGACTGAGTTCCTGCTCTAGACTATTTACCATTGAATAATAGTCCATACTTTGTAGGGTGGATATCTCGTTTTGATATTTCGCGATTTCTGATTTTAAAAAGATGATAGTTTGCTGCAGTTGTAGTACGTCCTTATTTTTCACACTTTCAATATCCACATGAATCCCTCCTATCATGTCATATCTTTCAGTAAGCCTATAATCTCCTGAAATTCTTTTTCATTTTCATTAATGAGCTGATTTATTTTTTCCACAGCTTTTTTTTCATCTTCTTCATTCACAGGGGATGAAGTTTCATATTTATTGTTTGATAACAAATAGGCCAATAATAAATTAAGTGAACTTTTTTCAAGAAAAATGAAGCTATTATTATTTTCCTGAAGCTCATCTTTTATCGATGAAAAATGTTCTTTCATGAATTGCTTTAATATCTTTTCGATTGGTAGTACTTCAGATTGTTCTTGTTTATCTTCAAATTCGTTTATGTTGTTTCCTCCTGTTCCAAATGAATGACACTTAAATTAATAGGGTTTACAACAGCAACCCCATCTTGAAACTGGTCACAATAAGTAAAGCCTGTAATACTCCCAGCATAAGATTTATTTGGAGACCATCTTATCTGGAAATTTGTAAAAGAAATGATTTCATTCGGTTCGATTGATGTTTTGCTCACTGGTTTAAGCCAGTACTCGTTTTTGTTTGGTGTTTTTGAGAATCGCAGCCATTCATTCTGCCCTGTTAGCCGTTGTTGGAGCTTTTCGTGTACATACCGGCCACTAAATGAAAAAGGGGATGATTCAGGCAACGTTATACAAATAGAAGGGTTTAGTAATGGTTCATTACCGATATTGTAAATATGATAAGAGCCTAAACATAAACTCTCCTGATCTAATTGATGGGATATATTAAAAGTGGAAGTAAAATAACTAATAACCTTGGTATTGTTGGAGTTAGGAAGTTTTCCGATGAGTTCTTTTATTTCGTGGAGATAAGTTTGGGTTTGATTTTGCAGCGCATTTAACTTTATTTCGAAAGGGTGGGAGCGTTTGGGCACTGGAAATGCCTCCTCCTTACGGTTAAATTTTATTTGCTTATGTAAGCAAAATAAAGAAAGGGTGTTTCTCCCTTTCTTTATTATATGACGATGAAGTTGGTGATAACACTGATTCATAATATTATGGGAAAACAACAGCACAGTTGTTAGGGCGAGATGCTGGTGCACAAGCAAATGGTAAATCTGCTCGTGGTTCACAGTAGTCTGCCAAAAATTCTACTGTTACTGGGAATGTTGATTGAATGCTTTGGCAAACTGCGATTGAAAGTGATAGATTCTCAAATGTAATTGTACCGTCCCCGTTGTTGAAGAATGGACCAGTTGAGCATACGAAGCAATCAAGATCTGTATATGTTACATCAACATTTGTCCCTTTAGGTGCACACATTACAACATGTTCGCAGCGTGAAATTTCAAAGCCGTTACTTGTGTAAGTTGTTCCATTCGCTAATGTGATGCAAATTGTCACAGTGAAGTTCTTTTGAATCATAAGTTGTTGTAAATAAACAGATGTTCCGTCAATCGTAAATGTACGGTTTTCACGGCTCATAATAACAACAGGGTTAACTGCTGCTGGTACTACTTGGCATGTAACTTGAGCTCCTCCGACAACTGCATCTACTGGTAAGCCAGGAAACGTGATTGGGCTTGTTGGAGTGAATTCAAAAGACATATCTTTCACAACCCAGTCATACACCTTTTCCACATTAATACAGATAAGTTCTTGTTGCGTTGGCATTTTTTCCTTCATTGTTCTTGTCACCTCCTTCTATATTTTTATCTTTCGTTTGTATTTTATGACGCTTAAATAGAAGTGCATAGGCAAAGAAATAGTTTAGCTGATGGGAATTCCAGAATTAGGCGATGTTCAGCCGATAGTTGATCATAGCCTATTTTTGTGACTTTTTAATTAAAAACAACAGCAAAGGTGAAGTGTTTGTCACATACATGAGTTAACGTCAATAAAATATGAGGAGATGCGGATTGAAAGGTGGTGAATGAAATGGAAGAATCCACAACCTATACTCTCCAGGAAATTGAAAAGTTGAAATTAAAAATCTCTGGGTACAGAAATACATTGATGACATTGAAAATGGGGACATCGTTTGAAGATTTCCAAGTAATGAAAAATGAATTTGAAGCATTAAAAAGCCAATTAACCTATATTGAAGAATTAACGAAAACAATGGAAGAAAAACAACAAACACAAACGGTTATTTATGAAGAGCAAGCGAAACAATTTGAAATGCAGATTGCTGCATTGACTAAGACGGTTGAAAAAATGGGGAAAGAAATTATTTTAATATCGAAGAAGTTAAATGGTGTAAAAGAGGAAAAGGCGGAAGCGGAAATTAAAGTGCAGCCGTTAGTAGAAGAAACTAGTGCTCCAAAGCTTGATAGTACGATGAGATATCTTCAGAACGGGACTAAGGAAAGCGCACCTGCACCTGCTTTACCAAATCAGCCTTCATATATGCAGTTGAGAAACTTAACAAATCAAGTAATCCAACTGCAAAAAGAGGAAGAAAAACCGAAAGCGGAAGAACAGATTGAATATAAAGCAGATCAAGTTGATGAACGCTATTTTAACCAGCATTATTTCCAAAAAAATTACCATCCACCACATCAAAGTGTAAGTAGGACTTCTTTAAATAAAGCTTCGCTCAAACCAACTAAATCATCAAAAGGTGATGCAGCCTTTTTACCGACTTTAAATAAAGTTTCAGACGACTCTGAGTCAGCGAATGATCCTGAAGAAACGCCTCCAGCTCTCATTAAGAACGTAACTGAAAGTAGTATCGTTAGTCCTCAACTTCTTGAAGTTGAGTCTGTTGTAATTGAAGAGTTACAAACAGTTGATTTAGATGAAACAAACGAAGGCAGTTCAATATGGGATGAAGAGCAGCTGGAAAGTATGGAATTAACGGTTGAAGAAAGTACGGATAATTCAGATTCTGGGGAAGAAAAGACAAAGAAACAATGGAATTCCTCGTTCTTTAATATTTTCCGGAAATAAATAGAAAAGCTTTTTAAAATCATCCTTTCACTAGGATGATTTTATTTTTTTTGCCCGAACAAGCTGACGTTTGACTCATGTAAAAAACTGAATGACAAAATTTGATTACTAGTTAATTGCCCTTTGATTCTATTGATTGGTGAATAGAATAATTGCGAAGGAGGTGAAAAATATGTGTATGTGTTCTAAAAGTATGAATATGAGTAATTTACACCCATGTGGATCAAATTGCGTGAACTTAGGGCCTTTCAGAGCTGTAAGACCAGGCTGTACACCACCAAATACAGGGTCGATCATTCCATTCTCTTCCGGTATTACACCAGCTGTTTTAACTACGCTTGTCGGAGGACTAGTTGGTACAACGAGTTTGATTGGATTTGGTACTGCGGTTCCTGGAATTACAATTTTAGGGAATACAATTGACTTGTCTGGTATTGTTACTGAAGCGTTCGCGGTTCCACGTAATGGTAGTATTACAGCAATCTCTGCATCATTCACTGCATTAGCTGCCCTTGACCTTGGTTTAGGATCGGTATCTGTTACAGCTCAAATATACCGTGCACCTGCAGGAAGTTCAGTATTCACTGCTACAAATGCTAGAGTTACGTTGACACCACCATATGAAGGGCTTATCTCTATTGGCCAAACATCTTACGGATCAGCAAATGTGCCACCGGTTCCTGTTGCACAAGGCGACCGTTTATTAATGGTTTACTCAATTGCTGGAACAGGAGTTACAATAGCTGCTGCACTGACAGGTACGGCAAGTGCTGGTATTACAATTTCATAAACGCATATAAGTTATTACTGAAACCTTTAAACCCGAAAGCGCTATATTCTTTCAATCGATATAGCGCTTTTTTAATTTATTGCTACTTTACTTACATAAAATTATTCCATATACCCTAGATCCATCTCTTAATCATTGACGGGCATCATTTCGTTCATCTGTTCTGATTTGGCCATTGCAACGACTGGGCAATATTGATAATATCCTTCCGCCACTTTCATCGAACCGGCAACAATCATCATTTTACCAACCGTACATTGTGGTTTATGAGCGATTCTCCCGACACCGAAAGCGGTCATCGCAACACCGCACATCATACGGATAAAAGCGTTTGTTTCGGAAATATTAGGGGTTAGCAATTGTCGTTCACTCCTTTTTTTAGAAAATTTCAAAATTATTTTGGAAACACTTTGCTTTATGAAAGTGCTATGTTACGATTAATTCACCAAAAGGAATATTGTAGCAATTGCCTACATAAAGCAAAATATATTGAATTAAGTATGTGTTCTTCTTTTAAATCGATACGCATTAATCTAGCTTCAGCAGCTGTTAACGACAATTGCTGAAGCTACTTGAATCGCAGCAGTATATTTTTTAGAGCTGGTATAAGCATCTTGGAAAAGTTATGAACGTCCTTATATTATGGTGAGAAAGTTGAAAGGAGTGCAGAATATGCCGGAAATTAGTTGGAAGTTAAATAGTATTAGAGAGCAAGTTAGTATCATTGATGGGCATGCTGCTCCGAGTCTAGTTTTAAAAAATGCAAAGTACTTACATAGTATGATGAAAAGTTGGGCAACGGGAAACATCTGGATATCCAATGACCGCATCGTTTATGTAGGGAAGGAACTGCCTGCAAATATTGAAGGAACAGAGGTTGTTGATCTCGCTGGAAAAGTAGTAGTACCAGGCTATATTGAGCCGCATGTGCATCCATTCCAATTGTACAACCCTCACAGTTTCGCAGAATTTAGTGCACAGACCGGCACAACCACATTCATTTCAGACAATATGACACTTGTTTCTTTAATGAAAAATAAGAAAGCGTTTTCTTTTATGGACGAGCTTGCCAAATTGCCGTTTTCATTTTACTGGTGGAGTCGCTTTGATTCGCAAACAGAGCTTGAAAATGAAAGGGAACTATACTCAAATGCCTCAGTATTGGAATGGCTTGACCGTCATGACGTACTGCTTGGCGGAGAGCTGACAGGATGGCCTCGTCTAATGCGTGGGGATGACCAAATGCTTTACTGGATTCAGGCAGCTAAGCATAAAGGGAAAAAAATCGAAGGACATTTACCGGGAGCATCTGAAAAAACATTAGCTAAAATGCGTTTACTTGGAGTCGATGGTGATCATGAATCCATGACGATTGAAGATATTGAAGCGCGCTTGCAGCATGGTTATGCTGTTACTCTCCGCTACTCTTCTATTCGCCCGGATTTACCGCTATTATTAAAAGCGGTGGTCGATAAAGGCTACGAAATATTTGATCAGTTGATGATGACGACAGATGGATCCACACCAAGTTTCCATGAAGATGGTGTGATGGATAAATGTATACGTGCAGCCCTTGAAGCTGGTGTGCGTCCGGTTGATGCCTATAATATGGCAAGTTATAATGTTGCGCGCTATTATAATATGACAAATCTGCACGGACTGCTTGCTACAGGGCGATATGCAAATATTAATATTTTAGCGGACGAATATTCGCCGACACCTGAAGCAGTCATATCAAAAGGCGTATGGCTTAAGAGAGACAATAAGGATTTGAAAGCATTTCCGGCTGTGGACCTATCACTATTTGGTGATTTGAAAATCGATTTTGATTTGCATGATGGAGATTTTCAATTCTCGATGCCGATTGGCGTTGAAATGGTGAATGATGTGATCACAAAGCCGTATAGTATAAAAAATCTCGGATATCATCATACATTATCTACAGCACATGATGAGAGCTATTTAATGCTTGTCGACCGCAATGGAAAATGGCGTATCAACTCGATGATCAAAGGATTTGCGACACATGTAAAAGGATTTGCTTCATCGTATTCCAATACTGGAGATATTATTTTAATCGGAAAATCGGTACAGGATATGCAGCATGCATTCCAGGAACTGAAGAAAATGAATGGCGGGATTGTACTTGTTGAAGACAATCAAATTGTAACAAGTATTCCATTAACATTGGCTGGTTCTATATATGATGGGTCAGTGGATGAAGTAATACCGCTGGAACTTGCATTAAAGAGTGCTTTGAAAAAACGTGGTTATCACCATACAGATGCAATTTATACATTGCTGTTTTTACAATCGACACATTTACCATATATTCGAATTACGACACGTGGGATTTTTGATGTCATGAAAAATAAGGTTATGCTACCTGCTGTAATGCGATAAACCGAAAAAAATGAGAGGAGTAGCACGATATGAAACGCAGTATATTTTTGTTAGCGCTATTAGGCATAACCTTAACGGCAGGTTGTTCCGATAAAGAACAAACAGAGGAGCCTGTTGTAGAGATAGAAGAAACAGAGGTAGAGAAAGATATTATCGTAGCGGAGGCGGAAGAAATTTTGCCATTTGTTACACCATTTACAGGGGAACGTGTGGCAGAAGAAGTGACGATGCGCCCAATACTTGCAACGATTAATAATCATCCGCAAGCACGTCCGCAATCTGGACTTGCACAGGCGGATGTTGTATATGAAATGCTGGCGGAAGGTGATGTGACACGCTTTTTAGCACTTTACCAGTCTGAACTTCCTGAATCTATCGGACCGATTCGCAGTGCGCGATCGTACTTCGTTGATATCGCAAAAGGACTGGACGCATTTTATATTGCACACGGATACAGTCCTGAAGCGAAATCGATGCTTGAACGAAGAGTTGTCGATAATATTAATGGAATGCACTATGATGGTACTTACTTCAAGCGTTCATCAACACGGGTGGCTCCGCACAATTCCTATATTTCGGGTGAAAATGTAAAGGCCGGTGCCGAAAAAACGGGGACTTCACTACTTTATCAGAAAAAAGTGTCCTACCCATTCTATGAAGCCGAAGATAGTGTTAAAATAGGAACAACGGCTAATGAAGTATCGATGAAATATAATAATAGCGGTTCATTTAACAGTCAGTATGTTTACAATGCCGAAACGAATCAGTACAAGCGTTATTCTGCAAATGTAGAAACAATCGATTACGAAACAAATGAATCCATCGAATTAGCCAATATTTTATTTTTTGAAATGCCTCATCGAATTGTAGATAGCGCGGGTCGACGCGAGATTACAATTACAGGTGGCGGCAACGCGTATATAGCCCAGGCTGGGACGATACGTGAAGTAAAATGGAAAAATGCAGATGGCCTGCTCGTGGCAGTTGAAGAAGATGGATCGGAAGTAAAGTTAGTTCAAGGAAAGACATGGATACATTTCGTACCAACATCTCCCGGTTTAGCGGCATCTGTTATATATTCAGAGTAGAGAGGAAATGGTGGGCACATGCAAATTGAAAAAATTCGCGGTCATCAAACAGATCAGTTATTTAAAGCTGTTCTAGAGTTAAAAGATATTGAGGAATGCTATAAATTTTTCGATGACTTGTGCACGATTAGTGAAATCCAATCATTGGCACAGCGATTTGAAGTTGCACATTTATTACGTTTGAAAAAAACGTATGAAACAATTAAAAAGGAAACTGGTGCTTCAACAGCAACAATTTCCCGTGTACGTCGTTGCTTTGATTACGGAAATGACACTTATGATGAAATGCTGGGCCGTCTTTATCCGGACGAAAAGCCATTTACGTCAAAGTAAAGAAGCGCCCAATCATAAATATATGAGCAAGCTTAAAAGACTGAGCAGATTCACCCGCTCAGTCTTTTAATATTTCATCGATTTTCGTTATACTAAGAGATGGTCAATAAAAACTAAGATAATGAAAAGTTCTATATAAAATTTTTGAGAATAGGTGGATTTATTCATGGAATATTTAAACTGGAGACATGTATTTAAACTGGACCCCGCAAAGGAAATCTCGGACGAAGCATTAGAGCAGATTTGCGAATCGGGTACGGATGTTATATTAGTTGGCGGGACAGATGATGTGACATTGGATGGCGTTTTGGATTTGCTCGTTCGCGTCCGTCGTTTTTCAGTACCGATTGCGCTTGAAATTTCAAATGTGGACAGCATTACACCGGGATATGACTATTACTTCATTCCCTCCGTATTGAATAGCCGTGATACAAAATGGGTGAAAGATCTGCACCATGAAGCGATTAAAGAATACGGCGATGTACTGATTTGGGAAGAGCTTGTAGCAGAGGGCTACTGTGTACTGAATCCGGATTGTAAAGTAGCACAGGTGACAGATGCAAAAACGGATTTAACGGTGGAGGATGTAGTGGCCTATGCACGAATGGCGGAAAATTACTTTAAATTGCCGATCTTTTATTTAGAGTACAGCGGTGCATACGGTGATATCGAAATGGTGAAAGCAACAGCCGAAGTTCTAAATGAAACAAAGCTCTTTTATGGAGGCGGCATTACGTCGGTAGAACAAGCGAAGGAAATGGCAGCACATGCCAATACTATAGTTGTCGGAAATATTATTTATGATGATTTAAAAGCGGCATTAAAAACCGTACAAGCAGTAAAAAGTGTTATATAATAGGAACAAATGTTCTTTGGATAGGAAGGTGCAATATGGAGCATATAGCAAAAAATTTAGTAGCGGGAATGAATCCACAGCAAGCTGAAGCGGTGAAAACAACTGAAGGCCCGCTTCTGATCATGGCAGGTGCCGGTTCTGGAAAAACACGGGTGCTGACTCACCGTATAGCCTATTTAGTCGTTGAGCGCGAAGTGTATCCTTCTAAAATTCTGGCCATTACGTTTACAAATAAAGCTGCCCGCGAAATGCGTGAACGAATTGACGGGATTTTAGGAAACGGAACAACGGAAAGCATGTGGGTATCTACATTCCACTCAATGTGTGTGCGCATTTTGCGACGTAATATTGACCGGATCGGCTATTCGAAAAGCTTCTCAATTTTAGATAGTTCAGATCAGCTGACGGTTATAAAAAATATATTAAAGCAGGATAATATCGATCCGAAAAAATATGATCCGCGTGCTATTTTAAATACAATCAGTTCGGCAAAAAACGAATGCATTACTGTGGACGGCTTTGAAGCGAATATGAATCCGCATAACCCGTTCGAAAAGATTGTCGCACAAGTATATAAAGGCTATCAGAAACGATTAAGACAAAATCAAAGTCTCGATTTTGACGATTTAATTATGCTGACAATCCGTCTATTCAATGAAGCGCCGGACGTGCTTGAATTTTACCAAAACAAATTCCAGTATATTCATGTTGATGAGTATCAGGATACGAATAAATCCCAATATTTGCTCGTGCAATTGCTGGCGAAGAAATTCCGCAATATTTGTGTTGTCGGGGATTCTGACCAGTCGATCTATCGTTGGCGCGGTGCCGATATTTCGAATATATTATCGTTTGAAAAAGATTACAAAGAAGCAAAAGTTATTATGCTTGAGCAAAACTACCGTTCAACAAAGCGAATTTTACAAGCAGCAAACAGTGTCATTGAAAAGAATAAAGACCGCTATAAAAAAGTACTGCGAACAGAAAATCCGGAAGGTGAAAAGATCCAGCTTTATAAAGCTGGCAATGAGCAGGACGAAGCGCAGTATGTCGTACGCACGATTCAAAAACTCATGAAGGATGAAGATTACAAACTGGATGATTTTGCTATTTTATATCGTACGAACGCACAGTCACGTGTAATCGAGGATGTGCTCGTAAAATCGAATATGAACTACCAAATCGTTGGCGGTACAAAGTTCTATGACCGAAAAGAGATTAAAGATTTGCTTGCTTACTTACGTTTAATTGCAAACAATGATGATGACTTGTCACTTGCTCGAATTATCAATGAACCAAAACGTGCGATTGGTGCGACTTCATTTGATAAAATGCTTGTTTATGCGATGGAACGCGACCGCTCAATTTTCGATGCGATGGGTGAGCTTGTATTTATGGGGCTTTCAGGGAGGGCAGCCAATTCCGCTGAAAATTTTTATAATATGATTCGTTCATTGAGCGAACGTCAGCATGAACTATCGGTAACAGAGATTGTGGAAGAAGTGCTTGAAAAATCAGGATACCGTCAAATGCTGAAAGCGGAAAAATCGATTGAAGCGGAAAGCCGACTTGAAAATATCGAAGAATTTTTAACAGTAACCCAGGCTTTTGAAGCGCGCAGTGAAGACCAGTCATTAGTGGCATTTTTAACGGATCTTGCACTCATTGCTGATATTGATTCTTTAGATGAAGAGGAAAAAGCGAAAGGTACGATCATTTTAATGACGATGCATGCCGCAAAAGGGCTGGAATTCCCTGTTGTGTTCATTATCGGGATGGAGGAAAATATTTTCCCGCATTCACGTTCATTGGAAAGTGAAGATGAAATGGCCGAAGAACGCCGCTTAATGTATGTCGGTGCAACTCGGGCAGAACAGCGTCTTTACTTATCTTGTGCGGGCTCCCGTACAATATTTGGCCGTACAGGCTACAATGCCCCATCACGTTTTTTACGTGAAATTGATGAAAATGTGTTAGAGCAAGTTTCAAAAGCAAATACTACATCTTATCGTGATGATTCATTACCATTTAAATCGAACCGTTATGACCGTATGCCGAAGCGTTCATTAGGAGGTGTGCAGGCACCTGCTTCCCAGACATCACGTCTGAATTCAACAGGCGGCGATAAGTTTGACTGGAAAGTAGGCGACAAAGCTGCCCATGGTAAATGGGGTGTCGGTATGGTCGTAAGCGTAAAAGGTGAAGGGGATGGTATGGAACTGGATATCGCTTTCCCATCTCCAACTGGAATAAAACGTCTATTAGCAAAATTTGCGCCGATTACGAAAGCTTAGGAGGAACATTGGATGAATGAAATAGAACAAAGAATTGCGGAATTGAACAAGCTTCTTCATGAGTATGGCTATGCGTATTACGTACTGGATAAACCGATAGTAGAAGATAGTGTATATGATCAGCTTTTACATGAGCTTATCGCATTGGAAGAAGCAAATCCGGAATTTATTTATCCTGATTCTCCTACTCAGCGTGTCGGTGGCACGGTGTTGGAAGGCTTTAAAAAGGTAACGCATGAAACAGCGATGCTCAGTTTGTCGAATGCTTTCAATGAAGAAGATTTGCGTGATTTTGACCGGAAAATCGAGCAGGCAATCGGCAAAAATTACTCATATGTATGTGAACTGAAAATTGATGGCTTAGCCATATCTTTGCGCTATGAAAACGGGGTATTTGTACAAGGCGCTACACGTGGTGACGGAACAGTAGGGGAAGACATTACAGCAAACCTGAAAACAATTAGGGCCATCCCATTGCGTCTAAAAGAACCCGTAACATTGGAAGTACGCGGTGA
This sequence comes from Solibacillus sp. FSL R5-0691, assembly GCF_037974225.1. Lineage (GTDB taxonomy): Bacteria > Bacillota > Bacilli > Bacillales_A > Planococcaceae > Solibacillus. Next base: position 3,168,375 of record NZ_CP150231.1, on the reverse strand, counting down.
AGCTTATATGCCGAAAAAATCTTTTGAGAAACTGAATGAACGCCGTGCGGAAAACGGAGAAGAGCTATTTGCAAATCCTCGAAACGCGGCAGCAGGATCATTGCGTCAATTAGATCCGAAAATCGCAGCAAGCCGAAATTTATCGACATTTATTTATGCAGTCGGCGGAGACGGAGAAAGCTATGGAATCGATGGGCATTGGGAAATGCTCAAGTATTTGGAGGAGCTAGGTTTTCCATCAAATAAAGAACGCGAGTATTGCGAAACAATTGAGGACGTTTTGGCGTTTATAGAGAAGTGGACAGAAGCGCGCCCAAATTTATCATATGAAATTGATGGAATCGTTATCAAAGTAAATCGCTATGCCCATCAAGATGAGCTTGGCTTTACAGCAAAATCGCCTCGCTGGGCAATTGCCTACAAGTTCCCGGCTGAAGAAGTTATCACAAAATTATTGGATATCGAACTGACGGTAGGTCGCACGGGTGTTATTACTCCAACAGCGATTTTAACACCGGTACTTGTTGCGGGAACTACTGTAAGCCGTGCATCATTGCACAATGAGGACCTGATCCGTGAAAAGGATATTCGAATTGATGATACGGTCATCGTACGAAAAGCAGGGGATATTATTCCGCAAATCGTCGGAGTCGTTCTGGAACAACGCCCTGATGACGCTGTACCATATAAGATGCCGACACATTGTCCTGCATGTGATGAAGAAGTTGTACGTATCGATACTGATGTAGCACTGCGTTGCGTGAATCCTCAATGTCCTGCACAAATTGCGGAAGGTGTGAAACATTTCGTATCACGTAATGCGATGAATATCGACGGTCTTGGTGAGAAGGTAGTCGAACAGCTGCTGCGCGAAGACTATATTCAAGATGTAGCGGGACTATATGAGCTTACAGTAGAGCAACTGATTAATCTGGAGCGAATGGGACAGAAATCGGCGACCAATTTAGTTGAAGCGCTGATTCAGTCCAAGGAAAATTCGCTGGAACGATTACTATTCGGTCTTGGTATCCGTCATGTTGGGGAAAAAGCAGCCAAGATTTTGGCAGCTCATTTTGAAACAATCGATGCACTAATGGTCGCTACAGAAGAGGAATTGAAAGATATTCATGAAATTGGCGATAAAATGGCTGAATCGATCGTAGCGTATTTTGCAAACGAGCAAGTACAGCAATTAATCGAACGCCTAAAAGGATTTGGCTTAAATATGTCCTATAAAGGCAAGAAAGTTGTCGTGGAAGCAGGGGCAAATCCTTTTGCAGGAAAAACAATTGTACTGACAGGTAAATTGCAGCAATTGACACGTAACGAAGCAAAGGCGAAAATAGAACAGTTAGGTGGTACGGTTGCAGGGAGTGTAAGTAAAAAAACAGACCTTGTAATTGTCGGAGAAGATGCTGGCTCGAAGCTTGAAAAAGCCCAAAGCTTAGGCATTGAAATTTGGGATGAAGTGCGCCTAATCGAACAATTAATATAGTAAAGGGGACTTGCTCTCATGAAACGTTATCGCTGGATACCTGCGATAATTGTAGCGGCGATGTTGTCAGCGTGTGCGCCAAACCTTACACCTGATACAGAACTGACGCAAGAATCAGATACAGAACAAGCTGTGGAAACAACTATTATCCCGAACATGCAAATAAACGATAAATTTTATCGCACATTGATTCCTTATAAGGAAAGTGCAAGCCGTGGTTTAGTTGTTTCCAATATTTATACGAAGTACGATATGAAAGAAGTCGAAACAGGCTTAATGCGTATTTCGCAAAATCATTTTGATACGGAAAACTATTATTTCCAGGAAGGTCAGTATTTAGATGAAAATACATTGAAATACTGGTTAGCCCGTCCAAACCAAACAGAAGACAAAGGACCCGAGTACCAAGGTCTAAACCCATCAAGCATTGATGAGGCAACAGGCAAGGAAATGGATCCGACTGTTAAAGCGACAGAAGCACCGGTTTATTTGGCCCATATTGTGGAGCAAAATTATTTAACAAAAACCGATGAGAACAAAGTAAAGCTGGCAGGTGTTTCAATCGGTCTAGCGTTAAATTCAGTTTACTATTATCAAAAAGAGCAGTATGGCGAGTTTTTTGAACAAAAAATTCCCGATGCAAAAATAGAAGCAGAAGGTAAGAAAATTGCACAGGAAGTTATCAATCGATTGCGTGCCCGTCCGGAACTGGCAGATGTTCCGATCGTCATTGGTTTATTTAAACAAGCAGAAAGAAATGCGATTGTACCAGGAACATATACTGACTATAACTTCGCGGATAAAGGGAAAACAGAATTGGGTGAGTGGAAAGCAATCGATGAAAAATACGTTACTTTCCCTATGAGTTCGCCGGATGATGTCTACCGTGATTTGAATACGAACTTCCAAAACTTCAAACAGGATGTCGACAAATACTTCTCGAACTTCACGAGTGTGTTTGCGACTGGATTTTATCAAAACAAAAAAGTTCAGAAGCTAGATATCGAAATCCCGATCCAGTTTTACGGAACAGCTGAAATTACAGGATTTACACAGTATTTGACGGGCCTAATGCTTAATCATTTACCGCTTGACCTGTATATTTCGGTAAGTATTACTTCTGTGAACGGACCGGAAGTGCTAATTATTAAAGAACCGAATGAAGATAAGCCTTTTGTTCATATTTATGAGTAAAATCTTCCGAAAAATACCATACTTTTACGAGTGTGGTATTTTCTTTTTACACAGAATTTCTACTTCACTGCGTTAATGCGTTAATTTGGCGAAAAATCGTCATAAGTGGAGGATTGTTTGCTGGATTTTTTCCTAAAGCGGAGATTTTTACAAGGAAAAATGTTATCATTATGGGCATGGTTTATGTAGAATCAGCGGGTATCCAAAACAATCACTGACTCCACATATAGCCCCGGCAGATGATACGGATTTTGCTGAGGGATATTTGATTCGATAACTTGGAGGTGTAACAAATGGCAAACATTTCAAAAGAAGAAGTAAAACACGTAGCACACTTAGCTCGCCTTGCTATTACAGAAGAGGAAGCAGAGAAATTTGCTGAACAACTAGGAAAAATTACAGATTTCGCAGAGCAATTAAATGAGTTAGATACAACAAATGTAGAACCGACTTCTCATGTTTTACCTTTAGTGAACGTACTTCGTGAGGACGTAGCAAAAGAAGGCTTACCTCTTGAAAAAGTAATGCTGAACGTAAAAGAACAAGAAGCAGGTCAAATTAAAGTACCATCAATTATGGAGTAATAGGAGGAACCACTCGCATGACAGTATTTGAGCGCACATCAGCACAATTGCAAGAGAGCTTAAAGTCGGGTGAACTGACAATTGCGGATTTAACAAAAGAAGCATTTGACCGCATTGAAAAGTTGGACGGCGATGTACAAGCTTTCTTAGCATTAAATAAAGAACAAGCAACTGCAAAAGCAGCTGAATTAGATCAAGTTCCTTTTGAGGAGCGCGGTCCATTATTCGGTATGCCGATTGGCGTAAAGGACAACATCGTAACAGAAGGATTGGAAACAACTTGTGCTTCTAAAATTCTGGAAGGCTTTATGCCAATTTACGATGCAACAATCGTAAAAAAATTACGTGATGCAGGCATGATCACAGTCGGTAAGTTGAACATGGATGAATTCGCAATGGGTTCTTCAAACGAAAACTCGGCTTATAAAACTACTAAAAACCCATGGAACCTTTCACATGTACCAGGTGGTTCTTCAGGTGCATCTGCAGCAGCGGTTGCAGCGGGTGAAGTACCATTTTCATTAGGTTCTGATACGGGTGGTTCAATCCGTCAACCAGCAGCCTACTGTGGTGTTGTAGGAATGAAACCTACATACGGTCGTGTATCTCGTTTTGGTTTAGTTGCATTCGCATCTTCTTTAGATCAAATCGGACCAATTACACGCAATGTAAAAGACAATGCGTTATTACTTGAAGCAATCTCAGGTGTAGATGAAATGGATTCTACTTCTGCAGATGTGCCGGTACCAAACTATGCGGCTGCTTTAGATGGAAATATTAAAGGCTTAAAAATTGCTGTTCCAAAAGAATTCCTAGGTGAAGGCGTTGGGGAAGCAGCAAAACAGTCAGTGCTTGATGCATTGGAAGTATTAAAAGGCTTGGGTGCTACAGTAGAAGAAGTATCTTTACCGCATTCTAAATATGCATTAGCAGCGTATTACATCCTTTCTTCATCAGAAGCATCTTCAAACCTTTCTCGTTTTGATGGTATTCGCTACGGCTACCGTTCAGAAAAAGCGAAAAACTTATTGGAGCTGTACAAACAATCTCGTGCTGAAGGTTTCGGCGATGAAGTAAAACGTCGTATCATGCTTGGAACATATTCATTATCTGCTGGTACGTATGATGCTTACTACAAAAAAGCACAACAAGCACGTACTTTAATTAAAGCCGATTACGACAAAGTGTTCGAAAACTACGATGTAATCATCGGGCCAACTGCACCAACACCAGCATTCGCTATTGGTGCAAACATTGATGATCCATTGACAATGTACGCAAATGACATTTTAACAATTCCAATTAACTTAGCAGGTGTACCGGCAATTTCAGTTCCATGCGGTTTTGAAAACGGATTACCACTAGGTTTACAAATTATCGGTAAGCATTTCGATGAAGAAACACTTTACCGTGTTGCATATGCTTATGAACAACAAACAGATTTCGCTAAACAAACTCCAGCATTATGGGAGGTAAAATAAGATGAACTTTGAAACAGTCATTGGTTTAGAGATTCACGTTGAGTTAAAAACAAACTCAAAAATCTTCTCTAGCAGTCCAAACAGTTTTGGTGCGGAACCAAACACAAATACAACAGTAATCGACCTAGGTTACCCAGGTGTTTTACCAGTATTGAATAAACAAGTAGTAGATTACGCGATGCGTGCTTCTTTAGCATTAAACATGGAAATCGAACAAGAAACTAAGTTCGACCGTAAAAACTACTTCTATCCGGACAATCCGAAAGCTTACCAAATTTCACAATTTGATAAGCCAATCGGTAAAAACGGTTGGGTAGAAATCGAAATTCCAGCTAAAGGTGATACACCAGGCTACAAAAAGAAAATCGGTATTACTCGTCTTCACATGGAAGAAGATGCTGGTAAATTAACACATGCTGACGGCTATTCTTTAGTGGACTTAAACCGTCAAGGTACACCACTAGTAGAAATCGTTTCTGAGCCGGATATCCGTACACCGGACGAAGCATATGCCTACCTTGAAAAAGTAAAATCGATCATCCAATATACAGGCGTTTCTGACGTACGTATGGAGGAAGGTTCACTTCGTTGTGATGCAAACATTTCAATCCGTCCATACGGTCAAGAAGAGTTCGGTACAAAAACGGAGCTTAAAAACTTAAACTCATTCAACTTTGTACGTCGTGGTTTAGAGCATGAAGAAATCCGCCAAGCAGAAGTATTAATGGCTGGTGGCGTTATTGAGCAGGAAACACGTCGTTTTGATGAGAAAACAGGTAAAACAATTCTTATGCGTGTTAAAGAAGGAACAGATGATTACCGTTACTTCCCAGAGCCGGACTTAGTGCGTCTATCAATTTCTGATGAATGGGTAGAGCGCGTACGCAACGAAATTCCTGAATTACCAGATGCGCGTAAAGCACGTTATGTTTCTGAATTAGGTTTAAATGATTATGATGCAAACGTACTTGTAGTAAACAAGGAGATTTCAGATTTCTTCGATGCAACTGTAAATGCAGGGGCTGATGCGAAATTAACAGCTAACTGGTTAATGGGAGATATTTCTGCATACTTAAACGCTGAGCAAAAAGAGTTGAAAAATACAGCTCTAACACCTGAAAACTTGGCGGGTATGGTGAAATTAATTACGGACGGTACAATTTCTTCTAAAATCGCGAAAAAAGTATTCACTGAGTTAGTAACAAACGGTGGAGACGCAGCGAAAATCGTGAAGGAAAAAGGCTTAGTTCAAATTTCTGATCCAGAAGTAATCCGTGGTTTCGTAACAACTGTTCTTGATAATGATGCAAAATCAGTGGAAGACTTCAAAGCTGGTAAAGACCGTGCGATTAAAGCGCTTCTTGGCCAAATTATGAAAGCTTCTAAAGGACAAGCAAACCCACAATTAACAAACCAAATCTTAATGGAAGAAATTAATAAACGTTAATTTTTTTCTTATAAACGGCAGTCCATTTTCTAATTGGGCTGCCGTTTTATTTCGTTATAAAAGGAATTTTCTTGAAAAATGTCAAGCATAGGCTAATAATGGGGAATGTATAAGATGTGGTAGAGGAGGGAAATGTTCATGGAAAGTACATGGTGTATTGGACCGCTTCAAATTGTCCGGGAACAGCGGATAGAGGAGAATTGTTTTGCGGTTATTGAAGGCAAAAAAATCGTCCGGTTTTGTAAAAAAGACGAATTATCTGAACAAATCGATATTGTGGAAACAAAGTCGGCATATAAAATGATGCCGGGAATGATTGATCAGCATATTCACGGGATATCCGGTGCTGATGTGATGGACGGAACGGAAAGCAGTCTGAACACAATCAGTACAGCGCTTGCGAAATTTGGAGTGACAACCTTTTTAGCAACAACGATGACGGCAGCAGAAACCCAAATCGAGCGCGTTGTAAAATCGATTGCCGATGCGAAGAACAATGTAAAAGGTGCCAAAATTGCCGGCATCCATTTAGAAGGACCTTTCATTAATCCGATTCAAAAAGGGGCACAGTCCGATCAGTTTATAATAAAGCCTTCAGTAGAGATTTTCGATCATTTAAACGATTCTTCCCAAAACGAAATTAAACTTATTACACTTGCATCAGAGTTAGATGAAGGCCATAAGCTTACGACCTATTTAAAAAATAAAGGGATTGTAGCATCGATCGGTCATTCTGATGCCAAGTATACGGAGACAAAGGCATTATTGGAACAGCAGCTTATTCAGAATGCCACTCATTTTTGCAATGGGATGAGATCTATTCATCATCGTGAGCCGGGCTTGCAGGTTGCGTTACTGCAAAGTGAATGTATGCTGGAGATTATTGCTGACGGATTTCATATTCACCCGGACATGATTCGTTTTATTTACGACACGGTTGGTGAAGACCGAATGATATTAATATCTGACAGTATGCGGGCAACCGAATTAGCTGACGGTATTTATGATTTAGGTGGACAGGAAGTTCGTGTAGAAGACGGCTTGTGTAAATTGGTTGGAAGTGATGCGCTTGCAGGAAGTACGCTCAATTTAAATAAGTCCAGAAAAAATATGAAAGAGTGGCTCGGGCTTTCAGATATGACACTGGCCAAACTGACTTCAACAAACAGTGCAAAACTGCTAGGATTATATGAAAATAAAGGGTCAATTGAAGTCGGTAAAGATGCTGATTTTTACATCGTAAATGAAAATGAGGATGTTATATTAACTGTTTCAGAAGGAGAGATTATTTATGAAAATAATAAGCTCTAAAAAAGAGGGATGGAAATGAATTTTGTTAAAGGAGAGGCTGTGCGCCTTAACCCCCAGCTGAAAAAAAGTTTCTTTCAACTGGCAAACGATACTTTTGGGCTGGATTTCGAACAATGGGATGAGCAAGGGTACTGGAATGATACATACTGTCCCTATGCATTTGAAGTAGATGGCGAAATAGTAGCGAATGTTTCTACAAGTAGCGGAACAATGATTTTGGATGGCGGGCAGTATGATGCTGTTCAGATTGGGACTGTTATGACAAATCCAAAATTCCAAGGAAAAGGATTATCCCGTCAGCTTATGGAAAAGGTGATGGAAGATCATATGAATGCTCATATCATCTACTTATTTGCAAATAAGACAGTGCTGGACTTTTATCCGAAATTTGGCTTTGAAACGCGTATACAGTCTACTTTTACCGTGGATAAAAAGGATATTGGGCCAGTTCATACGGAAGTAAAGAAAGTGAATCTGGATGATAAGCCTACAAGAAATGTATTTTATGAAACAACGGTATTTAGAAAACCTGTCAGTCAGAAAATGAGTATGGTTCAGAATGAAAATATCGTGATGTTCCATGCATTGACGCAATACCGGGACTGTATTTACTATGTACCTAAGTTTCAGGCATTTGCCATCTTGAATGAAACTGCCGAGTATACAGAGTTAATCGACGTCATATCTAAAGAGCAGGTGGATATACAGGAAATACTCGGTTGCTTACCTATTCGGTCTGAAAAAATCAGACTGTGCTTTACCCCGGATAATTTACAGATTCCTGTTTTGCAAGATGTATTCATCGATGAGGGAGCAATGTTTGTTAAAAATCAAAAAGATATTATGTATCCGAATAATGTGCTTTATCCATACAGTGGTCTGGCATAAAAATGGAGACCCGCTACATTCGTGCGGGTCTCCATTTTACGGTTACTTCAATAATTTCGATGTCATGTCCAAAAGTCGCTTTTTTGCTTGGCGGGCAATTGGTATTTCTTCCAAGTCGAATCCATGTGTACATCCTTCGTAAATATCAAATTGGACTTGTACACCTGACTGCTGTAGTTTATCTACAAATTCACATACTTCCTCATAAAATATGTCATGCGTTCCGATAAACGTATAAACCGGTGGAAGTCCTTCAACATTTGCATAAAAAGGCGACGCATAGGGCGGAATCTTTTCATAATCCGGTAAATAAGCATGCCAACTTTTTTTATTTTTTTCGGCATTCCACATAGCAGGTGAAGTAAATTTTTTGTGGAATGGTCTTTCCTTTATATCAAGCATCGGATACAACGGCAACACCGCCGCTATTTTTGGTCCTTTTTCATCCCGCGCTTTTAGAGCAACGGCCAATGCCAAGTTTCCCCCTGCACTGCCACCGCTTACAATAATTTTCGTTCGGTCTATCTTCAGATCACCTGCATGCTCACTTATCCACTTTAATAATGCATACCCGTCGTTTAAAGCAGCAGGATAAGGATTTTCAGGAGCGAGGCGGTATTGCGGAATGAATACTACCGCTTGGAAGTTATGTACAAAATCCGTTACATAAGGTACGCTGTCATCCGGACTGCCGAACACCATCCCTCCACCATGAAACCAAATAAAGCACGGCATATTTTGTACTGCATGTGCCGGCTGTATACGAACGACTCGTAGATTGCCTAGCATCATTTCTTCGATTAAACAATTTTCAAGCTGGTAGTTCTGCTCGGAATAATGGTCAAAAGTTCTGTTTTGAATCAGTTCCTCAAATGTACGAGAATTTTTTAATTTACGTTCAATTGTTTCGACGAGTTCAGGATGCAATCCATTCATCATGTTGCAGCCTCCGATACTTTCTGCTTTTCAATTTTACTGAATGAACGTAGAGAGAATTTCATAACGAACCAACTCAGTACACTCCCGGCAAATAAAGGGATTGCACCCGGCATAATATTGAAAATACCATAGATCAATAAAATACTTAACGCATTTAAAATGACCGTGAATGGTGAAGTGATCGTAAATAAAAATGCTTGTTTGATCATTGCCAAAAAAGCCAGGTCAAAATGTACATACACTGGAAAGAAGAAAAACAACGTTCCAAAAATTAAAAAGGCAATAATAAAAGTTGGTATGAGAAGGAAAGATAAGGAGTCAACCATATAAATCGTATAAAAGTCGATCGCTAAAATCAAAACGATAATATAACTAATTCCCGCATACCCATTTCCCCTAAGCCACTCGGTTTTATACACTTCCCAAAATGTTTTCGTAATTGGCTTATCAATATCAAGGTGAAACTGTCTTACTATTGTAAATAAAGCAATTGTCGCCGGAAATATACCGAAAATAAAAAGGCCAACCGCTGAGAAAAACAGCCAAAGAAAGTTTAAGTAAATAATTTTTAATAGCTTTACACCGAAACTGTAAAACCCATCCCAAAATGTCATAACAATATCCCCCTTAACTTTATTATAAAATAAAAAGTCTGAAAAATTGAGCTATTTAAATTAAGGACTTTTAATGGACTTGAGTTCCTCCTAATTTTTTTGTAGTCTGGAAAAAATAGCTATTTTGCTATTTTACACAAAGGAAAAATAAAAAGGGGGATGGGTTATGAGTAATACAATTTTTAAAAGATTAGGACTGCTCTTTTTAGTATTAGTGCTTTCTGTTGTAATGGCTGCATGCAGCGAAGATGAAACAACAACAACAAATGCGGATACAGATACGGATAGCGGAAGTGCTAGCACAGATACAGACTCTTCAGGATTGTCAGGCGAAATCACAGTTTGGGCGCACCCTTATACAGATGGCTCAACAGGTGAAGGGGATATGTGGAAAACATTTGCATCGGATTTTGAAGCTGAAACAGGGGTAAAAGTAAACTTCGAACAAATTCCATGGGCAAATCGTGACCAAAAAATCTTAACGGCATTAGCTGCTGGTCAAGGTCCGGATGTATTCTATGTAATTCCTGACCAAATGCCACAATACGCAGAACAACAATTAATTTTAGATATATCTCAATATGTTACGGATGAAGAATTAAGCGGTTTTGTACCAACTGCTATCGAAGCAACAAGTTGGAAAGGTAAACAATATGGGATGCCAATTTTACAAACAGCGGAGTCTTTAATTTATAACAAAGACATTTTAACGGAATTAGGCGTAGATGAAAACAGCCTACCGACAACATGGGATGAATTCAAAGCTTTAGCAGAAAAAGCAAAAGCAGCTGGTTATTATGCATTCTCATATGCAGGTGGCGGTTCTTTAAACAACACGCTTTATCCGTTTTTATGGCAAGCTGGCGGTAATGTAATTGATGAAGATAACAACATCTTAATTAACAAGCCAGAAGCAGTTAAGTCATTTGAATTAATCAATGAAATGTATACAAAGGGCTGGATTCCGCAAGATTCAGTTACAGCGCTTGATCATGACTCGCTTTACTTAGGCGGGAAATTATTAGCTATAAACGGCTCTGGTATTTCGGTAAACCGTTTATTAGATGAGAAGCCATTTGAGTTTGTTATTGCGCCACCATTAAAAGATGCAGAGCAGTTAACTTACGGTACTGTTGGTATGTTTGTAGGTTCGGCGATTTCTAAAAATCCTGAAGCTGCAGCAGAGTTCATGAAGTACGTTACAAACACAGAAAACCAACGTACATTCAACAACATTACACAATATATCCCGACTCGTGATGAAGCGAAGGATATTTTTGATTCACAACAATATATGGCTCAATTAGCAGGCTACACAGAATTTGCGAAACCAGGTGTGATTCATCCGGAAGGACGTAATATTATGCCTTTAGTTCAAGCAGAGATTCAAGCAATGCTAGAAGGTAAACAATCTCCTCAGGAAGCTGCAGATAAAGCGGCAGAAGCAATTGATAAGTTAATTAACAAATAGTTCAAAAGGAGAGTTTGGTCGTGAAGATCAAACTCTCTCATTACTTAAAGTACAGAAAGGGTGAGGCATGTGACCTCTACAACTTCTAAACAATCATTTAGTGCACGAATCAAGAGGGAGTTAAACAAAAATTTATTAGTCTATGTCGTGCTCATTCCAGTAATCATTCATTTTCTTATCTTTCAAATCTATCCATTTGCTTTAAGTTTTTATTTAACGTTTCATGACTGGAAAATTATCGGAGACCCTGAATTTGTCGGGTTAAAACATTGGAAAAATTTATTTGATGATGAAATCGCTTGGAAAGCAATATGGAATACAGTTAAGTTTTCCATCTATTATATAGTTCCGACAATGGCACTTGGTCTAATTTTAGCAGTGATCATTAATTCGGGAGTTAAATATTCAGGATTTTTTAAAGGATTGTTCTTCCTGCCTGTAGTTACATCATTCGTAATTATCGCAGGGATTTGGGGATGGTTATTCCGCGGTACAGAAGATGGTTTTATCAACTATTTAATCGGTTTTGTCGGAATCGATCCACAGCTGTTTTTATCCAGTTCTTCGCAGGCGCTTCTTGTCTTGGCAGGATTAAGTATTTTTAAAGTAGCGGGAACGACGATGATTTACTATTATGCGGGATTACAATCCATCGACCGTCAATTGTATGAAGCGGCTCGGATTGATGGTGCAAGTCCGTGGAAAATCTTCTGGAAAGTTACATTCCCGATGTTAAAGCCGATCCATTTTTACGTAGCGATTACAACGACAATCGGGTCATTTCAGATTTTCGATTCGGCATTCCTGTTAACGAATGGCGGACCAAACTACTCGACAACGACAATCGTGTATTACTTATATCATCAAGGATTCACAAGCTTGAACTTAAGCTATGCAGCAGTTTTATCATATGTATTGTTCTTTATCATTCTTATTATTGCGTTAATCCAACGTAAATATATTGGGAAAGATCCAAATTATTATTAAGCTGGTGCGGGAAGGAGCAGATAAATGAAAAAAGTAATCTCTTATACAGCATTAGCAATATTAGCAATCATTTTTATAATGCCATTCATCATCATGGTGTTCGGTTCATTAAAAGAAGTGAAACAGGCACAGATTGATCCGCTGTTTTGGCTGCCGACCAATCCATCAATTCAAAACTATATCAACATATTCTCAAATGGGATTTTTATACGATGGATCTGGAACTCTATCGTTATAACTGTCATTCCGGTTATAACTCAAATGCTTTTTGCGGCATTGCTCGGTTATATTTTTGCGAAAAAGCAATTCTGGGGTAAAGAGGCGATTTTCTGGATTTTCATGGCCGTTATCATGATACCTCAACAGTTATTTATTATTCCCAAATATATTATGTTCGCCGATTTTGGATGGATAAATACATATTGGGCATTAATTGTACCTGAATTATGGGCAATCATGGGCGTATTTTTAGTACGACAATTTTTACAGGGAATACCGAAAGATTTGGAAGAAGCCGCCTATATTGACGGAGCGAACGATTGGCAAATCTTCTTCAAGATTATTTTACCATTATCATTCCCGGTAATTGCGACAGTAGGAACTTTTGCCTTTATTTCAAACTGGAATGACTTATTCCAGCCGTTAATTTACTTAACAAATGAAAAAATGTTCCCTGTTACAGTTGGTCTTGCCTCGATGCTTGGAAAAGAGGGGAACTTCGGTGTCGAAATGGCAGGTGCAACAATTTCATTTATCCCGACATTTTTAATCTTTATTTTCTTCCAACGTTATTTCACAGAAGGGATTACAATGTCAGGTATTAAATAGGGGGCTTCTATGAAAATAGGGATAATCGGAACGGATTCAACCCATGCAATCGCGTTCAGTGAAAGGCTGCAGAAAAAAGGTCACAAGCTATTCGCTTATCGGGGAGGCTCTGCAATTGATTTGAGCAGAAACCGGATTGAACGAATCTCTGCGGAGTTGAATGATAGTGGAATTCCTTTTATGACAACACTACAGGAACTGTCAGATATTTGCGATGCGTTTATCATTACATCGGCTGATGCATCACAACATTTCGGGCAATTTGCAGATTTGGCTGCTTTGGAAAAACCTATTTTTATCGATAAACCACTGGCACTAAATTATGAGCAGGCGAGTTCTATTGTAGAACTTGCCAATGAAAAGGGAACGCCCTTGATGAGCTGCTCGGCTTTGCGATTTGCTGATGAAATTCAACTGGTAAAATCCAAAAAGAGCATCGAGGCAGTGGATATCATCGCACCACTGCCGATGCTGCAGGAACTTGACTATTTCTATTATGGAATCCATGCAGTGGAAATGATCAGTGCGTTAAAAGGAACATCTGTCAAAGACATAGCTGTTACCTTTAATGAGCGGCAACACTTTATCACATTCACCTTTCAGGATGGGACGGTCTCTTCAATTAGAGGGTACTTACAGCATCGGCAAGGTTTTCAATTTGTAACACATACTCAGCAGCAAAGTGAATGGTTTGAAATTGCTGAAGGCGATCTCCGATTTTATGATCGACTGATTGATGCGATAGAACAATTTTTTATTGAGAAAAAAAGCCCTATTGATCAAACCGATATGTTGCAAACAATAAAGCTGCTGGAACGAATAACGAATATTGCCGGAGCTCACTGATTCTTTATATCTTCTAAAAACTGAATATAGTAGATGCGTTTAGGACGACCGCGGTGGGCTACCTTTTCCTCGCCGATAATATCGACAAGCCCCGCATCCAGCCACTTTAACAGGATGCGATTGGCGCTGCGTAAAGTAATGTTCAATGTTTGGGCAAGTTCTTCAGCCGTATAAATAAACTTTTGATGTTTCATAATACGGCCCATTAATTTGGATATATATGAAGCAGACATCCCGGCTTTTTCAGCCCGCTCCAATAACTTCAGATCTGTTATGACTAGCGGGTACTGTTCATAGTTAATAAAAACGGTCGTATCAATCGGACCGATCACACTATTATCTTCTCGCACGATATAGCACAGGTTTGGTCCATTTTCATTTGCCTGGTAGAGAGCCTGTTTGGCATGACGGCCGGAATCATTTGCATTGATTCCAAAGCCGATACCGATTGTGCAATTGATTTTCAGCTCTTCTTTGAAACGGGAAAGCAGCGGCAAATGCTTGTACCCTAATGTTTCACGCTCAAATTGCCCACGGGTCGTAATAAAACTGTATTGTAACGGATTCAGCATGATTAAATGACCATCCATTTGCTGCGTGAACTGCTGTAAAATTTGCTCCACTTTCGACTGATCCTGGTTGGCAATCGCTTCAAATTGAATCAAACCGTATACGATTTGGCTTTCCTTGTTTTGTCGCCCTTTAGAAGCCAATAAGACCCGCTCAAAAGCGACGATCAGTTCCTGCTTTGTCGGAATTAAATAGCGACATTCGATATTACGTTCACTTAATGATTCATAGACAGAGGCAATTGTGGTGACCGGGAAATAGCCTTGTTCAGCCTGCTTTATATGATTTTCCAGTATGGCATCAACCGTTTCACCTTCAGAAAACACATAGTCAATTTTATGGTGCAACTGATGTGTAATCGACAATATGGTGCTTTGTTGCAGCAGGTCAAAACAATACTGTTTTTGTTCATTCTGTATTTTATGGGTTAACAGCAATTCATATAGCTGAAGCGCTCTGCTATTAATTTGATAAAGCTGCAAAGATGAATCATAGAATTTCAACTGCTGAAAAATATAAGGATCTGCAGCGACAAGCATTTCATATTCATAGATGAACCGCTGTAACTCGTCCGTCATTATAAAGTCCTGTGTTAAATAATAATGTGGTTGGATATTAGGGAATCCACGTAATGCTTCTTTAATTGTATCCTGCAAAATTTCAGGGACAATAATTCCTATTAAACTTTGCGAGGTATACGGAATGGCCTTATTCATTATGTCTGTGCCTCCAAAAATCCATATTAATATAATTTTACAGAAAGATTTAAGAATATTCAATTTATAAAGGGGTGACCACTATGCAAACGGTACAACAATTAGAAGAATTCATGACAAAACCATCCGAAGCATTAGTAGAGGATATTAAAAAAATAGATGGTGACATTTTGATTTTAGGAATTGCAGGGAAGATGGGGCCTACTTTAGCGAAGATGGCGAAACGTGCTGCTGAAGAGGCGGGAATCGAGAAACGGATTATCGGTGTTGCTCGATTTTCAAATAAAGAAATGAAAGAAGAGCTGGAATCCGCGGGGATTGAAACCATTACATGTGATTTACTGGATGAAGCGCAGCTTGCGCAGTTGCCGGATATTCCGAATATCATTTTCATGGCGGGCAATAAGTTCGGCACAGTTAATAACGAACACTTCACATGGGCGATGAATACATACGTACCAGGTCGTGTAGCAGATAAGTTTAAAAACTCAAATATCGTCGTATTTTCTTCAGGCAATATTTATCCATTTACACCTGTAGCAGCGGGTAACTGCGGAGAAGATGTAACGCCGGTACCTGTTGGTGAATATGCCATGTCCACATTGGGAAGAGAACGTATTTTCACGAATTTCTCCAATCGTTTTCAGACAAAAATGCTTATGTTCCGATTAAATTATGCGATTGATTTACGATACGGGGTTTTATTGGAAATTGCTAAATCTGTTTACAATAATGAGCCGGTTGATGTCACGATGGGGAGTGTCAATGTCATCTGGCAAGGGGATGCAAACGAATACGCAATTCGCTCGCTCTTACATTGTGATTCACCTGTAAAAATTCTGAATGTCACAGGACCGGAGACGTTATCTGTTCGCTGGCTGGCGAAGGAGTTTGCGAAACGCTTTAATAAGGAAGCTATAATTATAGGGGGCGAACAGGAAACAGCATTATTAAATACAGCGGCCCATGCCCATAAATTATTTGGCTATCCTCGTGTATCCATTGAGCAAATGCTTGATATGGTTGCAAATTGGGTGGAATTAGATGGTGCCACATTAAATAAACCAACGCATTTCCAGGAACGGAAAGGGGCGTTTTAAATGAATGAAGCGGTAAAAAAAGCATTGTTTGACGGTGCATTTATTCCGGCACATCCATTAGCGTTAAACGAAGACAAATCATTGGATGAAGTAAGTCAGCGTGCTTTGACGAGATATTATATTGATGCGGGTGTCGGAGGCTTGGCAGTTGGTGTTCATACGACACAATTTGAGATCCGCGATCCCCAATTCAACTTGTATGAACGTGTTCTTTCAATTGCAATCGATGAAATGAAGAAGGCGCATGTACCGGAATCCTTCATTAAAATAGGTGGTGTTTGCGGTCCGGTAGAGCAGGCAAAACATGAAGCGACAATTTTAAAAACGCTTGGTTATGATCTAGCTTTACTAAGTATGGGAGGACTGCAGCATTTGTCGGAGGCGCAGCTATTGGAGCGTACGAAAGAAATCGCCAAAATCATTCCGGTAGTTGGCTTCTATTTACAGCCATCAGTTGGCGGGCGTGTATTCACTTATCAATTTTGGCGGGAGTTTGCCAATATAGAAAATGTATATGCGATTAAAATGGCGCCATTTAACCGTTATGAAACATTAGATGTAGTTCGTGCAGTATGCAATAGCGACCGCCGGGATGAAATCGCTCTTTATACAGGAAATGACGATAATATTGTCATTGATCTATTAACTGAATATGCATTTGCGATTAATGGTGAAACCGTTAAAAAGAAAGTAGTAGGCGGGCTGTTAGGGCATTGGTCGGTATGGGCGAAAACTGCCGTTCAATATTTTGAAGAGATTAAGATTATTAGAGATAAAGAGCAAATTGATGCAAGCTGGTTAACAAGAGCCATTGAAGTGACAGATGCGAATGCGGCTTTCTTTGATCCGGCCCATTCCTTTAAAGGAAGCATTGCAGGAATTAATGAAGTATTGACAAGACAAGGATTACTGAAAGGAAACTGGTGTCTGGCAGATCATGAAGTATTAAGTGAAGGCCAAGCTGATGAAATTACGCGTGTCTATAACATGTATCCGCATTTGAATGATGATGCATTTGTTAAACAAAATTTAGCAAAGTGGAAATCAGGTGAAAAGAGTGAAAGCTTTACAAGCACATGATGGTGTCGTGAAAATAGCTGAGATTGATCAACCGGAGCTTTTTGAAACGGGAGTATTAATAGAAACCTACTATACTGCTGTATCGCCAGGGACTGAACGGTTATTAATTGAGGGAAGCAAACAAGGTGTACGTCAGCTTGGATATAGCGCTGTCGGGAAAGTGAAGGACGTTGGGGTTAATGTCACAACTGTTCAAGTAGGCGATATTGTTGCATGCTATGGTGCCCCTTATGTCGGGCATATGGAGCAGCTTGTTGTACCGGAAACATTAGTGGCGAAATGCTCTGCCGACGTATTGCCAAAGCATGCGGCATTTGCAGCACACGGTACGATTGCCATTCACGCGATACGCCAAGGACAGCTGCAGTTTGGTGAAACGGTCTTGGTAATCGGATTAGGTGTACTTGGCCAAATGATTGCAAAGATCTGTGCAGCAGCAAGTTATGACGTTATCTGCTATGAACCTAATGAAAAAAGAGCTGAAATGCTGAAAGGTACACCAGGCATTGAAATTTTTTCGGATTTAAATGAAATGGAACAGCATATTTTGGATTATACGAAAGGGCATGGTGTAGATGCTGTACTGCTATGTGCTGGAGGAAAACATTCTGAAACTACCCCGCGCAGTCTTGAATGGGTTCGGAAGCAGGGAAGAATCGTTATTGTCGGAGATGTAGAACCACAGTTTAATCGAGAACAATTATTTATAAAGGAAGCGGTCATTACGATTTCAAGAGCAGGCGGACCAGGCCGTTATGATGCTCGCTATGAAAGAGAAGCGATTGACTATCCGTATCATTATGTTCGCTGGACAGAAGGGCGAAATTTGGCGGCCTATATTCGTTTACTGGAACGAAAGGCGATCGATGTTTCTGATTTTGTGCAACTGGAAATTCCTTTTGAACATTCAGCCGGTGTGTATGACAGATTAGAGAGCAGTGAGGCATTGACCGCCATCATTGAATATTCGGGAGGGAATTAACATGTTAAAGGTTGGCGTAATTGGAGGAGGATCTATTTCCGAGTACCATTTAAAACCTTATTTTGAAAATCCCAATGTAGAGATTGTTGCGATTTGTGATAGTGATGAACGAAGACTGCATGCATTAGGCAAAAAATACTGTGTAGAGAACTTATATTTAAAAGTGAGTGAGTTTCTATCAAACGAGGAAATTGATGCAATCAGTATTTGTACGTGGAATAACTCCCATGCTGAAATTGCAATTCAGGCACTCCAAATGAACAAGCATGTTCTGCTTGAGAAGCCATTAAGTTTATCGCTTGATGAAGCCTATGCAGTCGAAGCGGCGGTAAAAGAGTCGGGTAAGATATTACAAGTTGGCTATGTACGCCGATTTGCAACAAATGTAGGTGTTCTTAAAAAATTTATTGATGCAGGTGAACTGGGAGAAATTTATTATGCGAAAGCTTCATGCATACGCCGATTAGGAAATCCAGGCGGCTGGTTCAGCGATATTAAGAAATCTGGAGGCGGGCCTTTAATTGATTTAGGGACGCATATGATCGATCTTTGCTGGTATTTAATGGGGAAACCAAAGCCGATTTCTGTTTCAGGTAATACGTACAAAAAATTAGGGAATCGCGCCCATATTGAAAACTTATCTTTCTATAAGGCGGCTGATTATGATGCCGAGCATAATGATGTGGAAGATCTTGCGAATGCGCTCATCCGTTTTGAAAACGGTGCTTCTTTATATGTGGATGTAAGTTTTACACTACATGCTAAACAAGACGAAGTATCTGTAAAACTATATGGTGAAAATGGCGGTGCCGAAGTAGAACCTGAACTTGCTATTGTAAAAGAGCAGCATGAAACGATTTTAAATATTACACCCCAGATCGATTTGTTAAGCTTCGATTTTGCAGGTTCATTCATCAATGAAATCAATCATTTCGTGGACTGCTGTATTAATAATGTGCAGCCTATTTCTACAGTAGAAGACGGGGTTGAAGTGACAAAAATGTTGGCGGCGATTTATGAATCGGCTGCAACAAATCAAGAAATAAAATTGTAGGTGATTCTAATGAAAATCGTATTGGAAAAAGAACAGCAGCTACTTATGCACTCCCCATTGTACCGATTTACAAATGAGAACAGTGATGAGCCTAATACCGTAACAATTTTGCAACAGCCTGAAGCAGACGCCTATAAGCCATTTTCAACGGTAGAAAAACAGGGTTGGATATACTTCGATTTATGGTCGTATTCATTTGCGATTCCATTACATGAAGTGTTGAAAGCACATGATACGGTTAAAGGTGTCCTTCGACTAAGAAGAACGACAAATAATTTCTCGTATATAGAAGAAGATATCCTTGCTTTATCGGAATGGTTTGGAAAAGTCCGGAACGTATCGGTACGCTCGAATGAAATCGGAGAAAATCATTATACGATTGTTTTGTGTGAATTCGGTGAATCGATGATGGCCCATTTAGAATACCGGACAGGTCAGGACCGGATTGAATTTGAATGGAGCAGCCATCTGCATATTGCAGAGTTTGATAGTTTACAAATGACGGGCGACAGTGACAACAATCGAAACTTGTTCAAAAATATAGATGCAGTCCAGCAGTATGCGGTGCAATGGGATGAAGCCTATGATGAAAATCTGAATGCTGTACGACTGCTCCTGCAAAGAGGTG
This sequence comes from Solibacillus sp. FSL R5-0691, assembly GCF_037974225.1. Taxonomy (GTDB): domain Bacteria; phylum Bacillota; class Bacilli; order Bacillales_A; family Planococcaceae; genus Solibacillus. The sequence goes on along the minus strand of NZ_CP150231.1, from coordinate 3,148,160 downwards.
AACTGCGATGAACATTGGCATTATGAGTTTTGCACATATTCATGCAACGAGCTATGCAACGGCAATTCAGCGTATACCCGGTACGAAACTAACCGCTATTTATGATACGGATACAAATAGAGGTTTGGATGCGAGTAAGCAATATGATGTGCCATTTTTTGCGGATATGAATGGGTTTTTAGCTGAGGATCTCGATGTTGTGCTCATTTGCAGTGAAAATGTATTGCATAAAGAGATGGTAATTGCGGCAGCGAAGGCAAAGAAACATATTTTATGTGAAAAACCGATTGCTACGAATATCGAGGATGCAAAAGAGATGATCGATGTATGTAAAGAAAACGGTGTGCATCTGTCAATCGCTTATCCAGTACGATACAGTGCGCCCATCCGGGACTTGAAAGCGGCTATTGATGCAGGTGAACTTGGCGAAATCGTGGCAATCCGTTCCACTAACCGCGGGCAGAACCCGGGCGGATGGTTTGTCGATGAGGAGTTGGCAGGCGGCGGTGCGGTATTGGATCATACCGTCCATATGGTAGATATTATGCGCTGGTACATGAACAGCGAAGCAAAAGAAATTACCGCATTTGCGGATAACTATTTCACCGATCTTGATACGGATGATGCAGGAATCATGACAATTGTATTTGATAATGGAGTGGTTGCTTCACATGATGCAAGCTGGTCAAGATTCCCGGAATTTCCGACATGGGGTGATGCGATGATTGAAGTAATCGGAACGAAAGCATCACGCAAAGTAGATGTATTCAACGAGAAGCTTAACCTATACGGGAAAGGCAGTAAATCACTCACACATTTATATAGCGGAAATAATACCGACTTCGATTTAATTGTCGACTTTCTAAATTCAATTCAACAACAAAAGCAACCGCTTATTTCCGGATATGACGGACTGAAATCATTAGAAATCGCGTTGGCAGCATATGAATCAAACAACAGAAAGCAAGCAGTAAAACTATAGGACAATTCAAAGGATACTCGCGGCGGGTATCCTTTTCTTTCAACAGAAGCTGCTAAGGAAAGGGATCGATGCAGATGAACAAACTACAAAATTATAAAAATGAAATTGAACAGTTTGCATTTGAGGAACTAGAACGCTTTTATACGGGAGATAAACCAGTCGTTTTTGAACGGTTGAATACTTCCGGCAATGGTGATGAATTTGTAATTGATCACACGGAAAAAAGCTATGTGATTCGCGGGAATACAAGTCGTGCCTTATTGTACGGAGTATATAAACTGATTGAAAAGGTAGAAGGGCTTGTATTTCTGGACTTGGAGAAGGACAAAAAAATCGACATTCAAGGGCTGACAAATACGTATGAAGGCAAACCGAAATTCAGTCGTCGTGGGAATGTATTTGAAACAATCGATGACATCCCTTTTTTAAAGAGGATGCTCGATGTCGGAACAAAGAACGGGCTAAATGAAGTGTTCTTTACATTTTTCCTATGGGATGAAGTAAAGGAGGCGCTTTTACCGGAAATAAAAAAACGTGGGATTGATGTTACGTTAGGCGGACATAGTTTACGTTATTTATTGGCAAAGGCAAATGGAGTTAGTGTTTCCGGAAAGGCTGCTGCAGATGGGGCGGTAAATGATTTAGTTGGCGAGGAAACAGAATTTACAGCGGCCAATGCGCTAAAAAATCAGGATTTTTTACAGGATGAAAAAGCACAACAATCCGTCATCGAAGTAATCGTATCCTATTGTGAAGCAGAACCTGTTATTTCCCGAATCTCTCTTTGGCCGGAAGATGTAGGAGCAAAAGGTGAAGAAGCAAAGCTCTTTTTAATTCAATATATGGCTTTTACCGAAAAGCTTCAGCAAGCATTAGCCGCTGCAGGTCTACAAGTGGAAGTGGAGCATATCGTCTATAACGCCGGACTAAGTTGGGAAATGCTTGAGCGCAAAGAACAGCCGGTGAGCTCGGCCGATGTTTTATATGCTTATTGGGGTCGAAATTATGCACATAGTTATGAATCACAACGTGATGAGCGAGCTTGGGAAAGTCTAATGGATTGGCGCAGGTCAACTGATAAACAGATTACTGTTTTTGAGTATTACAGTGACCACTTTATGCTAAGTGAACTTTTCCCGCTATTATTTAAACGAATCGTGACAGATATTGAAAAGTATAAAGAAGCCGGCTGTGATGGAATGGTCAATTTAGTCGTACCGCTTCATAAAATTGCAAAGGCCCAACCGCATATGGAGCAATACGATTATCAGAAGTACCAGCAATTAAATAATGTCGTATTTGCACGATCGCTATGGGAAGGTGTAGAAACTGTCCCGTATTTACTGTCACCGCCAATGCAGCAACTAGCCGAGGAATTGGAACATACTTTTGCTCAAAACAGCCAATGTAACTCCATATTTTTCCCTAGCCGTGTTGTAGAGGCCAAGAATCCGGAAGCAAAACGCGAAGTACTGGCGTTATTAAGCAAGATGGAACAGTTACTGCAAAAGGAACAAATAGAAGAACCACTTCAACAATATGTGGAGTCATTACAGCGAGTCGTTCAGACAACGAAATTACGTTGGGAGGCTTTATAAATGTGGGAAACGGTTTATTATTACCGTAAAAGAGATAAAAGACAGCAGCATTACAAGCAGGATGTTTTAATATACGGAGCGACGCCTGCAGGCATTACAGCAGCGATTACCCTGAAAAAGAAAGGATATGATGTGCGTATTGCTGAATGCAGCCGTTTTGTCGGCGGGATGACGACAAGTGGACTTGGGGCAACGGACTTAGGTGCTGAGCAGGCGATTGGCGGTTTAGCAAAGCAATTTTATGACGAAATCGCACACCACTATCGGATCGAAAAATGTGTACGTTTCGAACCACAGGTAGCAGAACGTATATTCAAAACATGGTTGGATGATCATAGAATTGATGTCCAGACGGAGCAATTTATTGAATCGGTTTTACTTGAAGGCGGGCAAATCCAGCAAATTATTATGACAGACGGAACAAACTATGAAGCGAAGCAGTTTATCGATGCCAGTTATGAAGGTGACCTGCTGGCACATGCAGGGGTTGAATACATTGTAGGAAGAGAAGCGAGTACAGATTATAAGGAAATTTATAATGGGGTTCAATTTGGTACACAACATCACAAGTTTGAAAGTTTTATTGATCCATATATAGAAGAAGGCAATCCGGAGAGCGGACTATTATATGGAATTTCAGATGAGGTTGTGAAGGAGCAAAATGGTGCCGGGGATCACCGGATTCAAGCATATAATTTCAGGATGTGTTTAACGAAGGAACAAAAAGTGCCGTTCCCAAAGCCGAATGGATATGAGCGTAATCATTATGCACTGCTGTTGCGCTATATAAAGGCAGGGCATTGGGATGCGATGAAGTTACATACCCCTTTAATGAATGGAAAAACGGATTTAAATAATCATGGGGCATTTTCGACGGATTTTATCGGAATGAATTACGCATTTCCTGATGCAAATTATGAAGAAAGAGAAAAAATGTATCAGCAGCATGTAACGTATATTGCCGGGCTACTATACTTTTTAGCCAACGATGAAGAAGTGCCGTCAGCTATTCGTGAGGAAGTTAGCCAATGGGGATTGGCGGCAGATGAGTTTGCCGAAACAGGCAATTGGCCGCGTCAGCTGTATATAAGGGAAGCAAGAAGAATGATTGGCGAATATGTCATGACGGAACACAATGCACTGCAGCGAATAACTTGCGAACAACCGATTGCAATCGCATCTTTCCATATGGATTCCCATCATTGCCGGCGCATCGTCGTCAATGGGCGAGTAATGAATGAAGGCGATATCCAAGTACCGGTAAAACCATTTACAATCGATTTGCGTTCGCTTTTGCCGAAAAAGGAGCACTGTATAAACTTAACTGTTCCAGTTTGCCTAAGTGCGTCCCATATTGCCTATGGCTCGATTCGTATGGAACCGGTGTTTATGATGCTTGGGCAAGCGGCCGGTACTGTAGCGGCAATTGCACTGCAGGAAGGGAAACCGGTTCAGGACATTTCATATGAACAAGTAAAACAACAGTTAACAGAACAAGGTCAAGTTGTTGAATGGGATGAAAGTTTTATCGACGATCCATTACGTCGCATGGAAGAAACGTTTGGAGGGAAATAGATGCTAAAGCCAGTAACGAAGGAATCTCACCAGGACATCATAGACTTATGGAATATTGTTTTGCCTGACTTTAAGTTATCGGATCGCTTGCTTGAACAAAATACGTGGCAATCACCATATGTTTTAAAAGAAGGAAGTGCGATAAAGGAAATAGACGGGAAAATTGCCGGAGTTGTTATTGCAAAAGTTTGGCGCAAAACACATGAGGTTTCCTTAAATAAAGAACATGGCTGGATTCAAATGCTGCTCGTGCATCCCGATTACCGTCAGCAAAAAATTGCGACAGAATTGTATCAACATGCAGAACAGGCCCTTTATAATAACGGAATAAAGAAAATTCAGCTTGGCGGGGATTTAGGGCACTTATTATGTGGCATCCCGCTTAGCCAACGTGCAGGAATTGCATTTGCCGAAAAGTTTGGCTTTAAGAAAGTTGTTGAAAGTGTGGACTTTTCCAAAACGGTAACAGAGCCATTATCACTGCCTGAAAAAAATAATGTTCAATTTGTTTTATTGGAAAAAGGGGAACAACGGCCATTCATTGATTTTATGAACGAATCTTTTCCCGGGCGTTGGACTTTTGAAGCACAGGACTATTTCGCTCATGGAGGAACAGGAAGAGATTATGTTATTGTGAAATGGGAAGGTAAGATTGTTGGCTTCTGTCGTATTAATGACGAGCATAGTGCGTGGAAAGGGCCGAACTATAACTGGGCAGAGCAGTTTGACCGATTAGGTGGCATTGGTCCACTAGGTGTAAATGAAGATTACCGGAAATTTGGGTTAGGGAGAGCGGTAACTGAAGCGGCAGAATATTATTTGCAGCAACGTGGGAAAGAAACGTTCTTTATAGATTGGACCGATTTAATCGCTTTTTATGAAAAGCTCGGGTATACGATTTGGAAAGACTACGGAATTTTTGTAAAGCAGGTGGACTAAATGTGGATTTTAAGTGCTGATATCGGAGGAACAAAATTAGCACTTGCTTTATCGAAGCAAGAACGGCCGGAAAAACTAATAAAGCAAATGGAAGTAAAGAGTCCCCAGCAGTCTGAATCTTTATTTGAGGCAATGATTTCAGGTTTTCATAAGCTTCTGGAAGGTGAAGAGGGGGAGGTTATAAAAGTAGCGGTCGGTTTACCGGGGATATTAGATATACAGCAAGGGCTTGTCGTTTTTCAGCAAAACTTGCCCTGGCGTAATTTTCCGCTCGTCCAAAGGCTTGAAGAGGCATTTCCGAAAGCCAAAGTTTTTATGGAAACAGATATGATGACTGCAGCAAACGGTGAATACAAAATCCGTCATTTTGAAAAAGAGACATTCATTTATGTCACGATCAGTACAGGAATTGCATGCTGTGTCATTCATGAAGGGAAGTTTCTAAGAGGGGCCGGAATTCCCGGGGAAATCGGTTTTTCATTAACAAGCACGGGTGCCTACTTTGAAGAAGTGTGTGCTGGACCTGGATTATTGAAGAAGTTGCAGCAGGATACAAATGAAGAAGGAACCTTACAGCAATTCTTTGACCGCTATTATGAAAAGGATGAGCGTATTATGCCGCTTATCCATGAATGGCAGCAGGAAATTGCTCAGAAGATTCATAGTTTTATGCTACTAACAGATCCGCATGTTGTTGTACTGGGTGGAGGCGTTATGAATCATCATCCGCAAATTGTGGATGAAATTTCCCGCTTAGTTGATCAGTATTTCAGCTTGCCATTTTTTGAACATAAAAAAGGCAGAGTACAAGCAAGCATAAATAAAGGCAATGCAGGACTGATAGGTGCAGCGATGCTATAAAATTAAGAAAAGAAATTGGGACCTTCATAGAATTCCCGTTGAATAAGAAGAAAGCTATTATTAAGAAACGGATATTTTCACGCACAGCAAAAAAAGCTATTTTTCTCTCAGAGAAAAATAGCTTTTTTGGATTATGTCCGAGTCTTTTCATCTAATTATTCACTAATCAGCGAATACGCATTTCAGTTGCCGGATCAAAGAAGTGTGCTTTCGCTAAGTTGAAGTTAAGTGTAAGCTCCTCGCCCATAGCTACATCTGCATCCGGATGAATTTTACCTACAAATTGCTGGTCATCAATTGACGCATAAACAATCATTTCTGCACCGGTTAATTCACTTACTTGCACTATAGTTTTAACGACACTGCTTGTGTCCTGTTTATTGCCGTCGTTAATATCTTCAGGACGGATACCTAAAATGATTTCTCGATTTGTATAGTTTTGTTCTTTTAATACTTTTAGTTTTTCATCTGGAATGCGAACTTTTTCGCCGCCGATTTCAAAATATTCCCCAACAACATTCCCGCGAAGGAAGTTCATCGCCGGTGAACCAATAAACCCGCCAACAAATACATTTTCAGGAGTATCGTATACTTCACGCGGTGTTCCGATTTGCTGAATGACACCGTCTTTCATTACAACAATACGTGAAGCCATCGTCATCGCTTCCGTCTGATCATGCGTAACATAAATAGTTGTTGTATTTAAACGATAATGGAGCTTCGTAATTTCAGAGCGCATTTGTACACGAAGTTTTGCATCCAAGTTCGATAATGGCTCGTCCATTAAAAACAGTTTCGCATCACGAACAATGGCACGACCTAATGCAACACGCTGGCGTTGACCACCTGAAAGGGATTTCGGCTTCTTGTCCAATAAATCCGATAACCCTAAAATTGCAGCAGCTTCACGTACTTTTTTATCAATTTGGTCTTTTGAGAATTTACGCAGTTTCAAGCCAAAAGCCATATTATCATATACATTCATATGCGGATAAAGAGCGTAGTTTTGGAATACCATTGCAATGTCACGGTCTTTCGGTTCCACTTCATTCACTCGTTTGCCCTCGATACGGAGTTCCCCTTCAGAAATGGATTCCAGTCCTGCTACCATACGTAGTGTAGTGGACTTCCCGCAACCAGAAGGACCAACAAGTACAAGAAATTCACCCGGTTCAACCTTTAAATGAAAATTTTCAACAGCTACATAGCCGTCAGGATAACGCTTTACAATATGATCAAAGTCTAACATAAAAAACCAGTCCCCCTTTTTTCATATTATAAAAGATTAAGAGGGAAAAACCTTTGTGCAATGTGCTTAAAATTTTCAGATTTCTTTTGTTAATTTATTTAATTGTGCTGCTAAATAGGCTAATAACAGGTCATCACTACGCTTTAAATCCAAAGAAGTTTCTTCAAAATACCGCTGTGTACGATACAATAACGTGTTGCGATGTATATGTAATTCCTTTGCGGCAGAGGACATATTTCCATTGTGAGAAAATAGGGTTGTAATGGTGGTGATCATTTCATCATTTAAATTATTAAACAACGTATGCTGCAAGTATTGCTGTAATGGAACATTTAATTGTAATGGCAATAAAGTTAAGAAGCTTTCAGAAAAAGTATAGATTCTTTCATGTTGCCGTTCTATGATGGCCTGAAATATTTTTTGCTCCGATGTGAAAGAGTGGTGGAGCATTTCACAAACCGGCAGCATTTGACCTATAAAAAGTTGTCCATGCAAATAAAAGTCATTTTCCAGTATGGCTATCAAACCTTCCAGTTCCTCCCGTGAATAATCTTTAAACAATATAATCCAGAAAGTATTTGGAGAAATTTCAAGAAGGTAAGCATCATCTATAAAGAAAAGTTCGATCGCATACTTTAATTGCTCGGCATCCTTATTGATATGATATTGTAAAATCCGAATAGAAGTATAAGTAAGCGGCTTTGGTACAACACCTTGCGTTAATAATAATAACCACGGATCTGTTTGCTCACTGCATTCATAGTAAAAATGTTTTAACAAAAGAGCATCTCGTTCCGTAATTTCGCTTTTGGCAATCTCATACCAGCACGCATTAGGTGAATCATAAAAAACGACAGTTGCAGAATTTTGGATTGCCGGGTATGTATGATGTTTCTTAAGGGAAGGGAATAGTTGTGCAAGTTGCATAAAGTACCTCCATTAAAAGTTTTTCCGGATATTGAAAAAACGGTATATCTTATAAAAGATCATACCGTTTTATTGATACTATTGCTCTTCTTTTAAAATACGCTGCGTTTCATTGAATTCTTCTTCGATTTCCGCATTTGGTTTATACGTCACAATACTTACTACAACTGCAACGACTAAACACGCGATGAAGCCAGGTACAATCTCATAAAGCATGCTTGTTAAACTTTCCGTACGTCCCCAAACGAATGCGACTGCCGCACCGGCAACCATTCCGGCAAGTGCTCCGTAGTTTGTAAGCTTACGCCAGAACAGAGAAAGTAAAATGATTGGACCGAATGCAGCACCGAAACCGGCCCATGCGAATGCTACAAGACCTAAAATTGTACTTTCAGGATTCCATGCAACAATTGCCGCAATAATAGATACGAATAGTACAGCGACACGACCTAAAAATACATAATGTTTATCTGTCGCAGTCTTGTTGAATAAAGCTTTATAAATATCTTCAATAAGTGCTGAAGAAGTAACGATTAATTGGGAAGAAATTGTACTCATTACTGCTGCTAAAATTGCTGCAAGTATAATTCCTGCAATGAACGGGTGGAATAGAATTTGCCCTAGTACGATAAATACCGTTTCAGCATCCTTTAATTCCGTACCTTGCTGCTGGAAGTAAGCTACACCAACCAATGCTGTTGCAAGGGCACCTATTAAACTGAAAATCATCCAGCCAATACCAATACGTCGTGCGCTTTTCGTTTCTTTAACAGATGAAATCGCCATAAAGCGTACGATGATATGCGGCTGACCAAAATAGCCAAGTCCCCATGCAAGAGAAGAGATAATAGCCGCTGCAGTAACAGTAGATGGAAGAAGGCTGAACATTTCCGGATCTACCGCTTTAATAGAATCGACCGTTTCTCCAATACCACCAGTTAAGAAAATTCCGAAAACTGGAACCGCAATTAAAGTAACAAGCATAATAATACCTTGAATTACATCCGTATAACTAACAGCCAGGAATCCGCCAAATAATGTGTAGGCAACAACTACCGCAGATACGAATAAAAGACCTGTATGATAATCCATTCCGAACGAGCTTTCGAAAAACTTGCCGCCTGATACCATTCCGGAAGATACATAGAATGTAAAGAATACTAAAATGATAATCCCTGATGCGATACGTAATAGTTTTGTGTTGTCACGCAAACGATTATCCAAATAACTTGGAATTGTGATGGAATCCTTTGTTACATGTGTATAAATACGTAATCGAGGTGCTACAAGTAACCAGTTTAAATAGGCACCGACTGTCAATCCGATTGCAATCCAAGCTTCCACTAGTCCTGATAAATAGATTGCACCTGGAAGCCCCATTAATAGCCAGCCCGACATATCCGATGCTCCGGCACTTAAAGCTGTTACCGCTGCACCTAGACCACGCCCGCCTAGCATATAGTCTGTCAGGTTACTAGTTTTTCGGAAGGCATACCAACCGATACCAAGCATTGCAATCATGTAAAGAATAATGGCTAACAACTGATAGCTATAATCCGACATAAAGACAACTCCTTTATTGATAATTTTTGACTAGTTTAACATGCTTCGATAGATGGTCGTCAACGCAATAAAATATGGCGCATCTGAACTTATCTGTACTTTTTAGACATACGTCCAGCTAAAAACGCACCTGCTGCAACCGCTAAAATTGTATTTGTTTTTTTCGTAAATACTTGTTTTGTGACAAGTGTCAGGTTTTGCGGGCGTTCAGCTAAGCGACGCATAAAGTAACCATACCAATCATTACCAAACGGTACATACGTACAGAAGTTGTATCCTTCTTTAGCAAGACTCAACTGCATTTCTTTACGGAAGCCGTAAAGCATTTGGAACTCAAATTTATCATTCGGAATATTATGCTTTTGGACAAATTGTTTAACATGATTAATGACATTGTGATCATGTGTCGCAATTGAAGTGAATTTGCCATGTAGTAAATGGTATTCAATTTGCTCGATAAACTTGCGGTCAATATCGGCTTTATTTTGATAAGCGACAGATTCATCTTCTTTGTAAGCACCTTTTACGATACGTAAGCGGTAATCTTTAAAGCGTTCGACATTTTCATCCGATTCAAAAAAGTATGCTTGAATTACTGTTCCGACATTATTGTATTCAGCGTGGATCTTTTCCAATAGCTCAAATGAAGGATGTAGACGAGCATAGTTTTCCATATCGAAGTTAACAAAAATTTGATATTCATTTGCCAATGCAACGATCTCTTTTAAATTTTCAAAGCAGAATTCAAAGTCAATATCCAACCCTAATTGTGAAGGTTTTAGTGAAATATGTGCATCAAGGTTATCACTGTGAATGCGTTCGATTACGGCCAAAATTTGTTCTTTTGCAGCAAGTGCAGCAGACTTTTCAAACACAAATTCCCCTAGATTATCAACCGTGCAAGAAATACCTTGTGCATTTAAATGCTTGATGCTTTCTATCACTTCATCGATATTTGTACCTGCAACGACACTTTGCGCCCCCAGCTTAAATCCGTACTTTTGAGCTGCAGAATTTAATGTTTGATTCTCTGAAAGTGCGATAAAAAAATCTTTTAATGACATTTTAATCAATCCCCCTGCGTTGAAAAAAGTATTTTATTGTTATTGAGGTGAGTATAAAACAAAAAATTTAAAAAAGGAAACAAATTTTGAGAGGTTCAGGGTTTGCTAGAAGAAAAAGCGAGGAATACCAACGATTTTTAACGTAAAAAAATTTTGGTGAAATACTTTATTGAAACGTTTACATTCTCTTAAATACGCAATTTATATAACATGCAATGAAATGTTGCACAAATGGAAATGAAAAAGAGACCCCTGTGTCAGGCGCCTCTTTAATGGTAAATTATAGAATATATTATCATTTCATTTGCGTTTTAAACGGTATTGTAAACCTTGCCGGTGGATACCGAGTGCTTTAGCTGTTTGTGAAATATTACCATCGTTTAGCTGTAAGGCATGCGAAATATAATAATCTTCAACTTTACGCATATATTCATCAAGAGGCTGCAATGTTTGTCCGGAGAAGTCGAACAATTTTTGCTCCTCGGTAGTATGTGGCTCGGCTTGCTGGAGCTTCCACTTGAAATATGCTGGTATATGTATAAGTTCGACATACTCTTCCGTTGTGAGTAGTGAGCTGATATCATCCAGTAATACTTCAAGTTCTTTTAAATTTCCTGGCCAGTCATAGTTCATAAATATTTCCTCGATATCAGGTGCCAAACCTTTCACAGGGCTGCCATACGCAATACGTCGGCGAGCGAAATAATCATCCACGAAAGGTTTGATGTCTTCACGACGCTCACGTAAAGCCGGCACTTGAATAGTCAGGTTGGAGAATAAGTAGTACAGATTTTTGGAAAGGTGACCTTTCTGTATTAAGTCAATCGGGTCTTCACCAATACTTGCTATAAATACATGGTTTCGTTCGGAATGTTGCTCCAGAAGCTCCACGATACGGTTCTGTGCTTCATCTGATAAGAACTCAATCCGCTCAGCAAAAAACGTATAGTTTTTTTCTTCGGCAATATATTTTTCAATTTGAGTGAGCAATGTTTCTTCATTGCGGCGGCAAATAAGTGTAATAAAGCGTTCGTTTTTTTCTGCCAGCTCATGATGAATCCCTTCTGCAATCATATCTTTCCCTGTTCCTGATTCACCGACAAGCATGACCGGAATACGTCCCAGAGCAGCAATTTTGGCTTGCTGGATTACTTGCTTCATCGATTTTGAGACAGCAGTAATGATATCAAAAGTTAATGGAGCGCCGTAACGGCTTAAAGGACGGTCCATTAAAAATTCCTGCTGTGTAATATCGCGGGAAAATTGGATAGCGATTTTTGTCCCATCATTTAGGGTATATGGATAATAGTCATTCATCAGTGCCACTTCTTCACCACGGGCATTCCAGAACGTTTGCTTAATATGTTTGAAACTTTGACCCGAAGCTAAAACTTTTTGCAGCATATTTTGCTCCAAGTTGAAGTCTAGCGACTGTGATAAAAAGCGCTGTGTAATTTGTTCAAGTGATTCACCGGTAAGTTCGCGCATTTTTTTGTTGTAAACGATGACTCGTCCATTTTCATCAATAGCGCAAATTCCGGTTTCTATTTTTTCAATCAAAAACTCAAAAACACTAGAGCGATCTAGTTGATTCATGCGGTGTAACCCCCTCCATTTCATTTTAGCATGGGAATGTCGTATTGAGATAATTTGCGTAATTTAGAAAAAATAATTGCTTTAAGCATTATTATATTGCATAATTCAAATTAAGTAACATAATATGATGCAAAAATATATTGCACTTAATATCGGAGGTAATGATAAATGATTAACTATAAACATGAACCATTTACAGATTTCTCGGTAGAAGAAAACAAGCAAGCTTATTTGGAAGCGCTTAAAAAAGTAGAATCACAGCTTGGTGCCGACTATCCTCTAATTATCGGTGGCGAACGTATTACGACAGAAGAAAAAATTGTATCATATAACCCGGCAAAGAAAACAGAAGTGATCGGCTCTGTTTCAAAAGCTTCAAAAGACTTGGCTGAAAAAGCGATGCAAGAAGCAGATAAAGCATTTAAGTCATGGAAAAAAGTTAAACCTGAAATCCGTGCAGACGTTTTGTTCAAGGCAGCGACAATTATCCGCCGCCGCAAGCATGAATTTTCTGCCTGGTTAACGAAAGAAGCAGGTAAGCCATGGAATGAAGCGGATGCAGATACTGCAGAAGCAATCGACTTTTTAGAATATTATGGCCGTCAAATGCTTGAAATGAAAGATGGTCGTAAAGTAGAAAGCCGTCCGAATGAATACAACCGTTATGATTATATCCCTCTAGGAATCGGGATTGTTATTTCACCTTGGAACTTCCCGTTTGCTATTATGGCAGGTACAACAGTAGCGGCTGTAGTTACTGGTAACACAGTACTATTAAAACCAGCATCAACAACACCGGTTGTCGCGTATAAATTTATTGAAGTGCTTGAAGAAGCAGGTTTACCGAAAGGTGTAGTAAACTTCGTACCTGGTAGCGGAGCGGAAGTAGGGGACTACCTAGTAGACCACCCGAAAACACGTTTCATCAGCTTTACAGGTTCTCGTGATGTCGGCTTACGTATTAACGAACGCGCATCAAAATTAAGCCCAGGTCAAATCTGGATTAAACGTGTTATCGCTGAAATGGGCGGTAAAGATACTATCGTTGTTGATAAAGATGCAGATTTAGAGTTAGCTGCACAGTCCATTGTTAAATCAGCTTTCGGTTTTTCTGGACAAAAATGTTCAGCATGTTCACGTGTCGTAATCGTAAAAGATGTATATGATCAAGTTGTAAAACGTGTGGAAGAGTTAACGAACTCATTAACAATCGGTGACCCTTCAGACAACAACAACTTTATGGCTACAGTAATCGATTCGGCTGCATTCAAAAAAATTAGCGAATATATTGAAATCGGTAAAACAGAAGGCCGTTTAGTTGCTGGCGGTACTGCAGATGATTCAGTTGGTTACTTCGTACATCCGACAGTATTTGCCGATGTGGATCCGGAAGCACGTATTATGAAAGAAGAAATCTTCGGTCCAGTAGTAGCGATTACAAAAGCAGATTCATTCGAAGAAGCGATTGATATTGCAAACAATACGGAATACGGTTTAACAGGTGCAGTAATTACAAACGACCGTATGAACTTAGAGTATGCTCGTGAAGAGTTCCATGTTGGAAACCTTTATTTCAACCGTGGCTGTACAGGTGCAATCGTTGGTTACCAACCATTTGGTGGCTTCAACATGTCAGGTACTGACTCTAAAGCAGGCGGACCGGATTATTTAACATTGCATATGCAAGCAAAAACAACATCAGAAGCATTTTAAATATTAAGTTATAGTCATTGGAAATTTCCTTATTATATAGAAAGAACTCCTTCACATTGCCTCGTGAAGGAGTTTTTTATTGTTCTTTTATTTAGCCCAGTCTTTTACTTGTGATTCTGTACCAAATACGAAATGGCCAGGGCGGGCTTCGATAACTTTAGCTGCTGGATCATGTTCAACATGTTTGTACGGGATACGTGTACGATTGCGTTCGTAAGCCGGATCTGGCTGAGGAACTGCTGATAATAGAGACTTCGTATAAGGGTGGATTGGATTGTTGTAAATCTCATCCGCGCTTCCAAGTTCTAATATTTTTCCGCGATACATAACCGCAATTCGGTCTGATATATATTTTACCATCGATAAATCATGGGCGATGAATAAATAAGTTAATCCGCGTTCTTTTTGAAGCTGCTTCAATAAGTTTACTACCTGTGCTTGGATAGAAACATCAAGCGCAGAAATCGGTTCGTCTGCAATGATGAAGCTTGGGTCTAAACTAAGTGCACGGGCAATGCCGATACGTTGACGCTGACCACCAGAAAACTCGTGGGCATAACGGTTGGCATGCTCGCGTGTCAGTCCGACTGCTTCCAGCAATTCACCGATACGGGCTTGGCGTTCTTTTTTATTCTTATAAAGACCATGGATTTCAAAGCCTTCTGCAATTAATTCACCGGCCGTCATACGAGGGTTTAAACTCGCATAAGGGTCTTGGAAAATCATTTGCATTTCACGGTTGAATTGCATCAATTCTTTACGTGATTTCATTTCTGAGATGTTTTTGCCTTTGAAGGTGATTTGGCCTTCTGTAATATCGTAAAGGCGGATAATCGAGCGTCCAGTCGTTGATTTACCACAGCCTGACTCTCCAACTAAGCCTAATGTTTCGCCTTCATACACATCAAAGGAGATGCCATCGATCGCTTTGATCGGCTGTTTGGCAGTGCCAAAATATTGTTTTAAGCCTTTTACTTCTAATATTTTATTTGCCATAATTACATGCCCTCCTGTTGATAGCCTTTAATACGGCGTGCTACCGCATCAGGTACAGGCATTTTTGGTGCATCAGGATGCAGTAGCCAAGTTTTCGCGTAATGTGAATCCGATACTTTAAACATTGGAGGTTCCACTTCAAAATCGATTTTCATTGCAAACTCATTACGAGGTGCAAATGCATCACCTTTAGGCGGATCGATCAAGTTTGGCGGTGAACCCGGAATCGCCATCAACAGCTCATCCGTAGAGTTGTTCAAGTCCGGCATAGAGCCAAGCAGCCCCCAAGTATACGGGTGCTGAGGGTTGTAGAAAATATCTTCGACAGTACCGTACTCAACGATTTGACCGGCGTACATTACCGCAACTCGGTCTGCAACATTTGCTACAACACCTAAGTCATGTGTAATGAAAATAATCGACGTATTTGATTTCTTTTGAAGTTCTTTCATCAGCTCTAAAATTTGAGCCTGAATCGTTACATCAAGCGCTGTTGTTGGCTCATCGGCAATTAACAGCTTCGGATCTGCTGCAAGTGCGATAGCGATAACAACACGTTGACGCATCCCGCCTGACAGTTCGTGAGGATAAGACTTATAACGTTTTTCAGGGAAAGGGATACCTACTTGATCAAGCAGCTCAACCGCACGTTTTTTTGCTTCGTCCTTACTGGTAACTTTATTATGCTTCAACAGTACTTCGGTAATTTGCGCACCGATTCGCATTGTCGGGTTTAATGCAGTCATTGGATCCTGGAAAATCATTGAAATATCATTTCCTCGAACTTGCATCATTTCTTTTTCAGATAAAGGAATAATATTGCGGCCATTGAAGTTGATTTCACCACCGGCATAAATACCAGGTGGCTGTGGAATTAACTTCATCAGTGCATTACTCGTTACGGATTTTCCGGAACCGGATTCACCAACGATCGCTAATGTTTCGCCTTCGTATAATTCAAAGCTTACTCCGCGTACGGCTTGTACGACACCAGCGTACGTTTTGAAATTAATACGTAAGTCGTTTACTTCTAATACTTTTTTCTTCATTGCGTACACTCTCCTTATTTACGTAATTTCGGATCAAGTGCGTCACGTAAGCCGTCTCCAACTGCGTTAAATGCGAAAATTGTAATCGAGATTAAAGCTGCAGGGAACAATAATCGCCATGGTGCAGATTGAAGTGCTTTGAAACCTTCAGAGGCCATCGTACCCCAGCTGGCTAAAGGAGCCTGAACCCCTAAACCTAAGTAGCTTAAGAAACTCTCTGTGAAAATTGCACTTGGAATAGTCATTGTCATTGTTACTAAAATAGCACCCATTGCATTTGGGATTAAGTGACGTTTAATGATGTGCCATTGATTTGCGCCTAATGTACGAGCAGCAAGTACGTACTCCTGATTTTTAATTTTCAGTACTTCACTTCGTACAATTCGCGCCATGTTTACCCAACCGGTAATGGAAAGGGCGATAATCATAGGAACTAAACCAGGCTCCATAATTACCAATAAAATAATTACTACTAATAAATAAGGGATTGCCGTTAATACGTCTGCGATACGCATCATAATGTTATCGACACGGCCGCCTGCCAAACCTGCAATACTTCCCCATAAAACCCCGATAATCAAATCAATGACAGCGGCAGTAATACCGATGAATAATGAAATTCGGGCACCTTCCCATGCACGGACGAAAATATCACGCGCAAGGTCATCCGTTCCGAACCAATGTGTTGCAGAAGGAGCGGTATTGTATAATCCGACATTCTGTTCATATGTATAAGAAGAGAATATCGGCGCAAAAATTGCAAAACCTGCAATGATAATAAGAAGGGCTAATCCAACTACAGCTAACTTGTTATGAGAGAAGCGATAAAATACTTCCTTCCAATAAGATACTTGCTTTTTAGAAAGGGCATCTGTATTTTCTGAACGACCGACAACATCGAACATGTCAGCTGATACTTTTGGTATTTGCTGTTCGTTTTGAGCCATTATTTTTTCGCTCCTTTCAATTTAATACGTGGATCGATGACACTGTATAAAATGTCTACGATTAATACAGCCAGCAATAAAATTAATGAATAGAACACAGTCGTACCCATAATTACCGTATAGTCACGGTTTGTAATACTTGTTACGAAATGGCGGCCAAGTCCCGGTACCGCAAAAATCTGTTCAATAACGAACGAACCAGTAATAACACCGGCAAATAGTGGACCTAAATACGTTACAACCGGTAATAATGCATTACGTAAAGAGTGCTTGAAAACAATTGTCCATTTTCCTAAACCTTTTGCACGAGCAAGCTTTACATACTCACTATTGTTTTGCTCCAACATACTAGAACGTGTAAGTTTAGCAATAAATCCGGCATGGGTAACAGCAATCGCCAATGAAGGTAAAATTGTATAGGCGAATCCTTTCCAGCCACTAACCGGGAACCAGCCGGCTTCAAATGCCAGGTAATACTGTAACAGTCCGGCCAAAATGAATGAAGGAACCGAAATCCCCAAAATTGCGAAAATTGTTGCGGCATAATCTCCAAAGCGATTATGATACAGTGCAGAAACAACGCCTAGTAAAACACCAAGGCCAATTGCCAATACCATCGCCTGAAGACCTAAAGCAAGGGATACAGGGAAGCTCTCTGCGATAATGTCATTTGTGGAACGGCCTTTATATTTCATCGACTCCCCAAAATCAAATGTCATCGTGTCTACTAAATAGTCTTTATATTGGATATACCAAGGATTATCCAATCCGTATTTCGCGTTTAACTGTTCTTCGATTGCAGGTGGCAATTCACGTTCGCTCGTAAACGGGCTACCGGGAGCAAGCTGCATTAAGAAAAACGTCGCTGTAATAATTAAGTACATTGCAAGTACGATATAAAGTAATCGTTTAATAATGAAGTTAAGCAATGTCCGTACCTCCTTTTTATACTATTTTGAAAATTTGATAAAACTATGAAAGGGAGTGCCCGAAATATCATTTCGAGGCACTCCCTATTTACGATGATTTTTTGAAAATGATTTCGACCATCGCAGGAGTAAATACTAAATAGTAAAAATTACTTCACTTTAACATATTTAAGGTTAACGTTACCTAAAGCATCTGGAACCATGTTTTCTACTTCGTCAGATACAACGTTTAAGTTCGTGTTGTAGTAAATTGGCGCTACTGGCATTTCTTCCATAATTACCGCTTCTGCAGCCAATAATTTTTCTGTACGTTTTTCCGGATCTGTTTCAGTGATCGACTCATTTAATAATGCAGTGTACTCGTCATTTGACCAACCAGTTTGGTTATTGCCGTTATCAGCAGAGTTGTACATTTCTAGGAATGTGTACGCATCATTGTAGTCAGCGCCCCAGCCAAGACGACCAATTTGGTAATCGCCATTTCCGATTTTATCTAAGTATACTTGCCATTCTGAGTTATCAAGTTTAACAGTAATACCTAAATTTGATGACCAGCCTTGTTGAATGAATTGTGCGATAGCAGAGTGTGCCTCAGAAGTGTTGTATGAAACTTTTACTTCTAAATCTTTAGCGCTAGCTAAGCCTAATTCTTTCAGACCAGCATCTAAATATTTCTTCGCTTCTTCGAAATCAGCATCTTTGAAGTAACCTTCGTCATCGCCGAAGCCTTCAACAGAGTTTGGTACGATACCTAGTGCAGGTTCTTGTTCGCCTTTTACTACATTACTGATTAAGCCTTCACGGTCGATTGCCAATGCTAATGCTTTACGAATGTTTTCGTTTTGCATTACTGAATCTTCTGTATTGAATTTGTACCAGTAAATAGATGACATATCAGAAACATTTAATTTGTCTTCTGATTTTAAACGGTCGATTGCATCAAGAGAAATTGTCCCGTAAGGAGCTCCTAGGAAATCGATTTCTCCAGCATCGAACATTGTCATTTGAGTTGTTTCTGATTCAACCATTGCAATGTTTACTGTATCGATATCTACGTTTTCAGTATCCCAGTAAGTATCGCTTTTCTCTAAAACGATATCGCCTGAGTGGTTCCAAGTAGTTAAGTTGAATGCACCATTTGATACATATGTATCTGCTTCTGTATACCATTTTGGATCCGCTTCAGCTGTTGCTTTGTGAATTGGATAGAACGTTTTGAATGCTGTCAATTCCAAGAAATATGGAGTTGGAGCGTTTAATGTTACTTCTAATGTTTTTTCATCGATTACGTTAATCGCCACATCTTCAGCAGTGCCTTTACCAGTATTGTAAGCCTCTGCTCCTTTAATAGGGTAAAGGATTGAAGAATATTCAGACGCATTTTCCGGGTTTAATGCCCATTTCCAAGCGTAAGCGAAATCTTCAGCTGTTACTTTTTCACCGTTTGACCATTGTGCGTCACGTAAAGTGAAAGTATAAGTTAAAAGATCATCAGATACTTTATAGTCTTCAGCAGCAGCTAAAACTGGCTCGCCATCAACCATTGTTGTTAAACCTTCAAAAGTGTTTTCTAAAATTGCACCAGAAGTTGTATCTGAAGCCAATTGTGGATGTAATGAAGGCGGCTCCGAAGTGATTAGTAAATCTAATTCTTTTTCACCATCTCCAGATGATGTAGATTTTGATTCTTCTCCACCACCACAAGCTGCAAGTAATGCAGATAATGAAAGTGCTGTAGCAGTCAATGCGACCTTTTTATTGCGTTTCATAAATAAACCCTCCTAGAAAATCATGTAAATTAAATTTTCTGATAATTTTTTGATGCGTTATTTTAATATATCAGAATATTTATAAGAAATATATACTACATTAAAAATATTTTATAGATACTAATAAATAAAATAATTAAGAAAATTTTTAATTATTTTACTATAAGGTATTATTATTTGAAAAAAACTTTAAGTGATTTTTATATTCTTGAAAATATTAAATATTTGCTGTTTCGTACAACTGGTTTTGAAAATTTAGAATTGTATTATTGTGTAACAATTTTGACACATAAAACTTTCTTTTTTTCTTTAAAACGTGCAAAATAGAATAGAGAATTTGAAAGGTGGTATATATATGAAAACAGAACAACAATACTTCGAAGAGAGCACATCAATGAAGGAATATATGGATGCAATGTCCCAACTGAAAGAACAAAGCTTTGCAATTTATGAGCGCTTTGAACTTCCGGAAAATGCAGCTTTCATTGAAAAATTGAAAAATGCAAATGTCCATATTTTAGCGATTACGGAAGACTGGTGCGGGGATGCGATGATTAATAACCCGATTATCCGTAAAGTAGCGGAAGCGGCAGATGTGGAAATTCGAACAGCATTACGCGATGCGGATACAGATTTAATCGATCGTTATTTAACAAATGGCGGACGAGCTATTCCAATGTATTTAATTTTAAATGAAGCCGGGGAAGTAATTACGACATGGGGCCCACGTGCACCACAGCTACAGCAGCTAGTTACAGATTTACGTGCGACTTTACCGGACAAAGAAGATCCTTCATTTGAGGAAGCGCAAAAAGCGGTATATGAAAATATGCGTGGACAATATGTAAACGATTCAAAGCTGTGGAGCTACGTATATGAAGACTTTAAAAATAAAGTAAGCGCAGCGATATAATTTTACTTATTCTGTTACTTTTACGAGTTCTTACTATATAATATAGTAGGAACTTTTTTCTATTTTAAATGTATTATTGAAGAGAATATCCCAGGTGCAATTGTTGCTTTTCTAAATCAGACAGCAGTATACTTTTGACAGAATGAAAAATATAATTAATCAGGATGAGATCAAAATGAAAAGAGCGAGAATTATATATAACCCGACTTCGGGTCGTGAGGCATTTAAGAGGCATCTTCCGGAAGTACTGGAGAAGCTGGAAATAGCCGGATACGAAACTTCGTGCCATGCAACGACTTGTGAAGGTGATGCGACAAAAGCGGCAATCGAGGCTGTTCGTCGTGAATTTGATGTCGTAATTGCGGTAGGTGGAGACGGTACGTTAAATGAGGTAGTAGCAGGTATTAGTCAATGTGAAAAACGTCCGAAGCTTGGTTTGATTCCAATGGGCACGACAAATGACTTTGCACGGGCTGTTCGGATTCCCCGAAATGTCGAGGAAGCACTGAACATTATTGTTGCAGGGGATACGATACCTGTAGATGTCGGCATTTTAAATGAAAACCGCTACTTTATCAACATTGCTGCAGGCGGGCGAATCACTGAGCTGACATATGAAGTTCCGAGCAGAATGAAAACGGTACTTGGACAGATGGCGTATTATTTGAAAGCGATTGAAATGATTCCTTCCATTAAAGCGACACATATGAAAATTCAAATGGATGATGAAGAGTTTGATGGGAAAGCGATGATGTTTTTATGTGGCTTAACAAATTCAGTCGGCGGTTTTGAAAAAATCGCACCGGATGCATCGATCAATGACGGACTGTTTACCGTTATGATTTTAAAGGAATGCAATATTGCGGATTTCATTCGCATTGCCTCACTAGCATTACGTGGCGAGCATTTATCCGACGAGCGCGTTATTTACCGAAAAGCAAGCCGTGTTGTCGTATCATCCGATCAGGAAGTTCATTTAAACTTGGACGGGGAGTATGGCGGCGATGCACCAGCTATTTTCCAAAATTTAAAACGACATATTGAAGTATTCGTGCCAATCAATCGAATTCGTGAAATTGAAACGGATGAAGAAGTAATTTAACTTAAGCTTGCAAGGGTAGTGGAATGCCCTTGTGAGTTTTTTGTTTTGTGGGGGGCGGGAGCGGACGCGGGAGAGCTTGCGGCGGAGTTTGTTCTAATATATTGCTTAAATGTTCTAATAAAATAAATTAAGTTCTAATAAAAGGCGGAAGTTCTAATATATCAGCTTGATCTTCTAATATCGGTCTAAGATGTTCAAATAAACCGGCCAAATGTTCTAATATCCTTTCACCATCTTCTAATAAAGCTCCCCATTGTTCTAATATCCGCACACCTCCATAAAAAAGAGCAAACTAAACACTCTGCAGAAAGTCTATTTTCTAATTTCCCGCTCAACTTTTCTAATAAACGAAAATTTCTTCTAATATCCAACGAGAAACTTTTAAAAAACCCTCACTTCAACAATTAAAACCGTTAAAGTGAAGGTGATTAAAAGCAATCATTCTATAATGTAAATTTCTCCATACTTTGTTGGAGCTGTTTTGCCTGATTGGCTAAACGTTTAGACAACTCTTCCATTTCAACAACAATTTCAGTTTGAAGTTGAGTCGCATTGGCTACTTGCTCAACATCGGTCATCGTTTTTTCAGTACCTTGCGAAATTTCGATGACAGAAGCGGCAACTTCTTCAGAGCTTGCTGAAATTTGCTGTGATGTAGCAGAAATATGTTCTACACGTTCCGTTATACTGTAAATATTGTCGGTAATCGTATGGAATGATTGACCGGCACGATCGATGATAACAACGCCATCCGTTGCACACTTGAGACTGTTTTCCACCGCTTCGCCAACATTTTGGGAATTGTGCTGAATCGTTTCGGTTAAATGCACAATTTCGTTTGCCGATTTTTTCGACTGCTCTGCAAGTTTGCGAACTTCATCTGCAACTACAGCAAAGCCTTTCCCGTGTTCACCAGCTCTAGCCGCTTCAATGGCAGCATTCAAGGCGAGCAGATTTGTCTGATCTGCGATATCGGTAATAGCTTTCGTTATTGTACTGATCTGCCCCGACTGTTCGATTAACACATTTGATAGGTTGGATATCGATTGAGTCGATGTATGCACTGTTTCCATTTGCTGCATCGCTTCATCAATAATTTTCACACCATCATTGGCAAACTGCGTTAATGTGACAGCACCGCTATGCAGGTCCTGTGTTGCACGTGCGATCGAGTTAATTCCCTGAGCTGTTTCATCTACAGCAAGTGCACTTTCATTTGCTCCAATGGTCATCGTTGAGGCTGTTTGTGCAGTATGCTCGATCAGTTCTTTAATATGAGCCGTTTCCGAAGAAATCGACCCACTGTTTCTCATAAGTGCATCCGCCGAATTGCTAAGCTGATTCGCATTTTGCTGAATACTTAACAACAACTCCTCAAAGTTACGCTGCAATGAAATAAAAGCATTCGACAGCAACCCGAATTCATCTTTTGTGTGAACCGGTTTATGTTCAACTTTAATATTCCCGTCTGCGATTTGTTCCAGATCATTTGTAATGGATTGAAGACGCTGTGTAATACCGTATTTCGTATAGACCATATAAAATCCGATGACGATAAGCGTAATAATAATGAAAACAATCGACAAAATCGTAGAAAGTGAGATCATGTCTTTCGTATTGTTTACGACTTTATCAAGCTCTTTGTTTTCGACCTGTTCTACTTTCTCCGCAAGTTCACTAGTGAATACACTCGTATATGTATAATCTCCATTTACCATAGACAAAGCGGACGAAATATCACGTGCCTGTACAGAGGAGATCACCTTATCCATTTGCCCGGCAATTATTTCCGACTGATCTTTTAAGTTTGTAATAATCGGTTTAGCTTCTGCTAAAATATTTTCTTCTTGTACTTCCTCAATTAATTGAACGAGGCTTGTTGTATGGTTGTTTAGTAAATCCAAGTTATTTTGAGAAGGGTCTACCGCATAGGCACGTGCATAAATCCCTTGGGATAATATGTGCTGCTGAATATCGTTAATACGCGTAACCTGTGCCATTTGTACATCAACGGCTTTGGAAACCTCATCGCCAATACGGAAAAACTGAACGGTTGCAAATCCGATTGAAAGCAGAAGAATCGCCCCGATTAAAATAAAGCCTATATTAAGTTTTTTGCGAACTGACATGTTTTTTCTTCTCCTTGAAATTAATAGAATTATTTAAGCTATATGGTAAATTATATAGGCAATACTTACTGAATACTAGAACAAAAGTAATAATTTAAATTACTCTGAATATTAGTGGAAAGTATAATAAGTGCAAAATATATAGAGCGTGGTACAATAAAGTGATTGAAATGAGAGGAAGAAATGAACATGTCTGCACCAATTAAAAAAAATGATCGTCAAACAGTTTATATAGAAGATTTAACACATGATGGCAATGGCGTTGCGAAAATTGATGGCTATCCATTATTTATACAAGGGGCACTTCCTGGAGAAACTGCCGAAATTCATGTAATGAAAACATTGAAGAATTATGGCTTTGCAAAAGTGATCAATATACTGCAAAAGTCGCCTGATCGTGTAGAAGCGCCATGTGTCTATTTCTCGCAATGTGGGGGATGCCAGTTACAGCATCTTTCGTATGAGGGACAATTGAAATGGAAACAAAATATGGTTGCAAATGTGATGAAGCGTCTTGGTAAAATCGATGCTCCTGTCCTTCCGGTAAAAGGGATGGAAGAGCCTTGGCATTACCGCAATAAATCACAAATACCATTCGCTCAAAACGAAGCAGGACAAATGGTGGCAGGGTTCTATAAAACGAAGTCACACTCAATCGTTGATATGGAACGTTGTTTGATTCAAACAGGGGAAGCCGATGTTGTCATGGCAGACCTGAAACGTGAATTAGAAATTTTAGGTGTGCGTCCATATGATGAAAAATCCCATCAAGGCATGCTGCGTCATGTTGTCGTTCGTAAAGGGCGTGCAACAGGCGAAGTGATGGTCGTACTCGTTACGAAGTCCAAAAAATTCCCGCAGGCGAACGCGGCGATCGAAAAAATCCGTGCGCTAATCCCGAATGTTACGTCCATCGTGCAAAATGTAAACGGCGAGAAAACAAATGTCATTTTCGGTAATGATACATTTACGCTTTGGGGCAAGGATACAATTGAAGATACAATCGGCAATGTCCGCTTTGAAATTTCGGCACGCTCGTTTTATCAAGTCAACCCTGTTCAAACAGAAGTGCTTTATAAGCAGGCACTTGATTATGCACAGCTGACAGGCAATGAACGTGTAATCGATGCATATTGCGGTATCGGTTCCATTTCACTGTTTTTAGCCCAAAAGGCTGGTCATGTAATGGGTGTTGAAATTGTTGAGCAGGCAATTGAGGACGCGAAACGCAATGCCGCACTGAACGGTTTTACAAACACATATTTCGAAGCAGGCCCGGCAGAGGAAGTTATTCCACGCTGGTATAAAGAAGGTAAAGAAGCAGATGTATTAGTAGTCGATCCACCGCGTAAAGGCTGTGATGAAGCGTTACTGAATACAATCATCGAGCAAAAACCGAAGCGTGTAGTGTACGTATCATGCAACCCTGCAACGCTTGCACGTGACCTCCGCATTTTAGAAGATGGCGGATATAAAACAAAAGAAGTACAACCAGTTGATATGTTCCCGCACACGACTCACGTCGAGTGCGTCTCGCAACTTATTTTAAAAGAAGAGGATTAACCCTTTTAAAGAGGACAGTTACCCATCGAGGTTACTGTCTTCTTTTTGTGTTTCAAACGGATTTTCAAAATTATAATGAATTCTAATTTCTCCGTTTACACTACAAGAAATTTTATCGACTAATGTATTTAGCATTTGTGAAGTTAATATATCGACTGTGAAAAATTGTTCAAGCTTATTCTTTAGGGATTTTAGATAATTTTCATTTGAACAATTAGTTAACTCACGATCTAAATCAGAAATAGTCAACTTAACTTCATCAATTTCATTACTGACGTTCATTCTTAATTCATTTAAATCTTCTTTTGAAATAATTTTATCCGTGTATAAATCAACATAGTCCCGCTTTTTCTTTTCTAGATTGAAAATTTTCTTTTCTGCATTTCTTAATTTTTCCTCGATTTGACGTTTTTTTGCATTCATCTTGTTTTCAAAGCGTCTCATTAGTGTATCGTCTTTAAAGATTTGAAATAAGGCCTTTATGTCACACGAGATTACTTGTTCTAAATCAATAGATTTTATAGGGTGTCTATTTAAACAAAAGCGTTCTCCGTGTCGTATATTGCCTCCGCAACGATACCCTTTTTGATTCGCTTTATACCACATTCCTTTTCCACAGTCTTCGCAGAAAATAAGGTTAGAAAAAAGATGTGTAGATGGTGCTGTTGCAGCTCTTGTTCGCTTATTCAGCAACTTTTCAACAGTTTTGAATGTTTCAAATGAAATAATAGGTTCGTGAGTCCCTTCGTGAATAACAAGCTTACTTTCTTCAGTTGTACGACGCTTGTTTGTTGTTACTGAAATCGTTTCAGTACGAAGTTGCACCATATCTCCACAATAATGTCTATTCATTAAAACTTTTTTAACGGTTGATGAATGCCACACATTTGATGCATTTTTTTTATTAGCTACCTGAGATGGGGTTAGGATATTGGCAGTAAATAAATCTTTCGCAATAGTGTCCATACCTTTTCCTGCTAAATATTCATTAAAAATGCGTCGAACAACTTCAGGGGTCTCATCATTACGAATAATAAGTTTTCCCTCTTGGCAGCTATAACCATATGGAGGAGTTGACCCAATAAATTGCCCTTTCTGTGCTTTAATACGTCTAGCCTGTTTATTTCTTCTGCTGCTATTAGTCGATTCTGTTTCATAAAGCCAAGCGAAGAGACCAAAGTTTTGAATGTTTCCTTCGATTGTATTTACAGAATTATCTAGGCAAACGATGTGGATATTATGCAACTGACAAGTATCCCTCAATTCGTAAGATAATCCGCCATTTCTAGCAAGCCTTGAAAGCTCTTTTGCTAAAATGACATCATACTTCTTTTCCTTTCCATCTTTAATTAAATTTTTAAAACCAGGACGATTACCTTTAGTACCAGATTTTTTGTCTGTATATATGTGTGTGATTTCCCAACCGCGTTCCACAGCATACGCTTTAAAAATATCAATTTGATTATCAATAGACGTCTTTTGGCCGTCCATTTCTGTTGAAACACGTGCATAAATTGCACATCTCATATAAAATCACCACCGATTTTGTATTGAGATGCTGGTGGGTTTATGGTTTTAGTGTTAACTAATTTATTTGTTTTTAAATGGGCAGTCTTAAAAAGTTGTTTGTCGTTTAATGATGGCATAAATGTTTTTCTCCCTAATCCAAATTGAAAAGCTATAGAGGAGCTATTAAATTGCTTAATTAGCACTTCAATTTGATATAAATTTTTACGAAGGGATTATATTTCCTAGAGTCATAAAAATTCAACCCTTTAAGGGACAACAAACTATGCTGTGTTTAAACTTTCAGGGCAGTATGAAAATTTGTTATTGCGTTAGGTGTAGTATTAGTAATTATTACACTAAATGTCTTTTTGTTACGATAGGTGAGTAATTTTAAATCAGAAAATTGCTGTAGTTGGAACACAAGATCGAAATAACAATATAATTGCAAGGATGGCTGGTAGGGGCCGGATAAAAACAGAAGATATTGATGTAGTAATTGGAGATTAGAAAGCATCTTCTTCTTTGCTATGCTTGCATACAGTTACCAATTATAAAAAATTCGCAGTCATTACAGATATTTAAGAATATAATTCAGTAGTTATAAACACTTAGAACGATATAAGTAGGTTAGTTGTGGAGTGTTAGTTAACTTGTGTTCAACAAACTGGCCATATTGTTGAATTACTTTCTGTTTTATCACACAACAATTTTGGGTCGTTTCTTGAAAAATAATGTTATATTAGTGATAAATGCAAAATATGGGAGATTAAAATTGTGCGATATAAGCTTTGGAATGGTGCATCAGCCATTATAATTAAAGACAATCAAGTTTTAATGATACGTACAAAAGATTCTAATAGTTGGAGTATTCCTTCGGGGGGAGTAGAAGTTGGTGAAACCGCAGAGGAAGCCTGCATACGCGAAATTGCAGAAGAAACAGGTTATGAAGCTAAAATAGTTAAAGAATTACATACCAAAAAAACAATTATCAAAGAATATAAAGTAACAACACAATATTTTTTATGTGAAATTACTGGTGGTAAAATTCAATATCAAGACCCCGATGAAGAAATTGAAGAAATTTCTTGGAAGAATAGCAATGAAATTTCAAAATTAATGCTTACATATCCTGAAGACCAAGAAGTTATTGAAAAACTATTATCTAATTTTTCTTTATAAAAATCTTTAACAATCGGGCGCTTTCCTTGAAAAAGGAAGTGGTCCTTTACAGTTAAAACAAAGTATTTAACGGGGGAGGATATTAATTATAGTTACAAAGAATAACGGTTTTGAATTCCTTGAATTTATTTTTGTAAAAGAAACTGAAATTTATAACTATCAACGATTAGCTGGATCATATGCAGTAATTAAATGTGATGACAAATATCTTCTATGTTATAACACTCTAAGAAAACAATGGGAATTGCCGGCAGGACAAAGGGAAGCGAATGAAACACCAAAAGAGTGTGCTATAAGAGAACTTTATGAAGAAACTGGTCAAAGAGTTTTTAATATAGAATTTAAGGGTTTGTTAAAAGTAAGAAATTTAATAAATGGTGTAATTAAGTATAATCCTGTTTACTTTTCTACTCTTGAAAAACTCCATCCATTTCAAAAAAATAACGAAACGTCTGAAATTAGATTATGGGACTTAGAGCAAAAGATTGGTCACATAGATGAAGTGGATATAAAAATATTTGATTTTATAAAATAAGATGGTATTCGTAAAGAAGAGCTTTATTTGAAAATTGATCTTCCACAATCTGGGCGCTTTTCTTGAATAAAAAATGCTTTGTTCAATTATAGGGCCAGTTTAATAACAATTTTTTGAAAGATATGAAAAGATGCTTGGGCATATATTTAAAAGGTACATAACTTAATAAAGAATTTAAATAACAAAACCATCGAAGGGATTTCATTTATATGGTTAATTCTGATAACTTGATTTTTCGAATTAAAGAGGGATACGAAAAGCATATTAAAACAAGACCCTATCTCATTGCTCTAGATGGCTTATCAGGTGCTGGCAAAACAACCCTTGTAAAGCAGCTTAAAGGAATACTAAATAATGTAGTAATAATTCATATTGATGATCATATTGTTGAAAAATCCAAGAGATATGGTACAGGGCAGGAACAATGGTTTGAATATTATCAATTACAATGGGATACCGAATATTTGAAAGAACAACTTTTTCAAAAGATTCAACAAAACGTTCAATCATTAACATTGTCTTTTTATCAAAAGGAAGAGGATACTCATATCAACAAAACTATTAATTTCTCATCCAACAGCATTGTAATAATTGAAGGTATCTTTCTTTTGAGGGATGAATGGAGAAGCTTTTATGATTACATCGTTTACCTAGATTGTCCTAAAGAAATAAGATACGAGCGTGTACTGCTACGTGATACATATATTGGAGATTTAGTAGCAAGGTTAAAGAAATACAAAGAACGATACTGGGTAGCAGAAGAATACTATTTAAAAAAGCAGCAACCTTTTGAACAAGCTCATTATATTCAAAAATCTACCTAAATTCATCAGCTTCATATTAATAATATATGTATTTGGACACAATCAGTGGTTTAAAAATCGGACATCAACAAAGCTTTTATTATGTTCCTAAATAAAAGAAAATGAAACAACCCTCATCTAATTTAATGGGGGTTGCTCTTTTCCCACGCATTATCCTCGGCAATTTTTTCGATACTAAGTATTCTTTTCTCGTCATATGTTTCAAGATAATCTTCGTGAAGTATTCCATAAACAACACAGTCTTTATATTGGTTTTTGGCATTACGAATCATATGTCTGATGATTCCTTCTTTAATCATCCCTGCCTTACTCATTATTTTCCCTGAAGCAGGGTTGTCCGTATTATGTGCAGCAGAAATCTTGTGAATATTCATATATTGGAATCCAAATTCCACTACTGCCATTAAAGCTTCGGTCCCATAACCTTGATTCCACCATTCGTATCCAATAGAATAGCTTACTTCACAGTTTCCAGTGGTGTTATCAAATTCATACAAATCGATTTCTCCAATCAATTCACTATTAACTTTTTGTTCAATAGCCCACCAACAAAATTCGTTACTAGCATAATTACTTATAATTTTTGCTACTCTCTCACTTGTTTCCAAAATGTTCTTATGTACGGCACTCGCCCGGTTGTCAGATACCCGTTCGTCTGAAAGCCAATGATTATAAACCTTTTGAGTATCTTTTATTTCCATCCTTCTAAGGATTAATCGCTCGGTTTCTATTTTCGGTGTTCCTAAAAAAATTATCAATTTTTCACCTTCTCTTCTAATTTTAAGTATTTAATATTCTTCTTTTGGATTTAAGTTTCGCATATTTTGCCAGCTTTAATTTGAAGCTTTCAATTGCATTAAGGCTCCAAAATACTGCGAAGCAGTCGTAAAACTAATAAAAGCTAGGAGTTCACTAATTTCTTCATCCGATAAGTACTCTTTTAAAACTAACGTAATATTAAGTGGTGTATGCCCTTTTGTTTTCAAAAAGGCTTCGGCATAACTGGTACATATAGCTGTTTTTTCATCGTAAAGTATTGGATCTGGTTTTCCTTTTGCTTTACAGTATTGACAGCCATTTTCTTGTGCAAGAACTCTACGGACTTGTTCCTTCAATGTAGCAGTTAAAAACCCATCTTTTTCAAGCAAATCACCTAAACTAGCCCAGTGCTCTTGAACTTTTATATTAAAGCCTAATAATTGCTGAAAAGGTGTATCACCAATTGTATTGTTTTTTATAATTGTCATTATTCATCCCTCCGGTTTTAATATAAAATAATTATAGAAAATTTCACATTATTTATTTAATGTGTTTATATGCTTATTATTTAAGAATAGAAAGGATTATTTAAAATGGATTTAATTGATGAACTAATTATTAATGAACTTAAAAAAGATAGTAGATTATCTATGACCGAAATAGGTCGTCGCGTTCATTTAACATCACCTGCTGTTCGAGAGAGGGTAAGGCAATTAGAAGATAAACAAATTATTACGGGGTACACCGTTAATTTAAATGCAAAAAACCTAGGGTTTCCAATTGCAGCAATTATCGAAGCGACAATCAAAAATAACCGTTATGAAGAATTCAAACAGCACATTTTGTCTTATTCAAATATAGACTTTTGTTACAGAATTGCAGGAAATGCTTGTTTTATGTTAAAGGCAAATTTCTCTACATTTGAGGATTCAGAAATTTTTATTAATGAATTGATATCACTTGCACATACAAAAACAAACTTTATTTTTTCTGAAGTAAAATAGAAAAATTCTAGCTTTATTTCAACAATCTGGGCGCGTTTCTTTAGGAATACGTTTTTCAATTCAAGGGGCATAATATTGAGTAACATTTCTTTGGAGTTTAAAGATGATTTTTGCATCTTAAGTGAGTAAATTTTAGTGATTCTATTGGGGAGATAAGACACTTTTACTTTATTGAAATTCCGCAATCGGACCATTTTGTGGAGCAACGTTTTTCTTTGGGGGAGTGTTAGAGAAGATGCACATTTATATTGATAAAAGAATGGCTATACAAGTTTTTATGCAAATTAAAGAACTCGCTCTGCAAGTATAAAAGCTACTTTAGTAACGTTTCAGCGACTTGCATAAAATAACGTATAAACAATGTTCAAATAAAAATCGGTAAACGCTGCTACAACAACGTTTACCGATTTTTCTTATACCTTAGCAATATTCACCACATAATTTTGAAAAAGCTCAAACAACATTTATTCAGTTATGTGAATTCCTAAAAGAATTGATTCCAGAAGGCGATTATTGTGAAATATATATATTTTGGTTGGGTGATGAAAACGAACCTATGGAATATAAGATGTCTATTGATTTAAATAATCCAATAATCAAGCCGTTTGAATACTATGAGAAATGTCTTATTAAGTTGTTTAAATAGCAAAATCAGCCTCGTTTAAGTTAATTAATCGAGGCTGATTTAGTTCCCAAAGTGGGGTTTCGGGACTTTTTTGCATCTTAGTATTTCAAATTTGATTCATATGTACGAATCGAAACTCACTTTATGGATAAATAGATAATTCCCGTGAAATGATTTTTATAATAACGATATATTAAAGTAAGAATAACTAAGATGATATTAAATATATTCGCATAATAATTAATTTTAAACACGTTCAGTAAAATTTATCCTTTATTTTCCAATTCGTTTAACCACTCGAAATTTAGTACCTATCTCCCCATCAAACCAGGCTGCATTTCGTAGTTCTTGCACTTTTTTACGTGCTTCTTTCTTGGTGTTATATACACCAATATCTTTCCAGTAGGCATCGAAAATTTCGTAGTATTGCGTCTGCACCACATATAAAAACATAACAAAGCTCCTATTCATAGTTTCTCCTCACAATTATTATAGGAACATTTGTTCTATTTTATAACAAAACAATTATTTCTTTTTGCTTATCCTAAGTGCTAAAATCTATTAAGTACACTTTAGGATTTATAATGCTAAGATTCAGCGTTTTCCAATCGTCAGATTGGAACATATCTGGTGTTACTATTTACCGCTGCCGCTAAATATTTTACCACCACGGATATAAATACCTCCGTGAGAAACACCAGCTTTATAAGTGCTAGCAAACAATACTGAGTTGTTATGCCGGTAGCAATAACTGAATAAAACAATTTCTGCAATAATCGGGCGTTTTTCAGAGGAATGAATTTGCGCTCTTTTTACTTTTTAGGCACAAAGCGATGCTTTAGATACATTTTATTATACAACTCACAGTTTCCTTATTATAATCAACATAGCCAATTTCACTACGATTCTTTGTTGATACTGAAATAGTTTTAGTACGAAGTTGCAGCATATCCCCCTATAATATTCGCTAATAAACTTTTCTGAATATTTATGATATAATAATTGTAATTAAATAATTCGTATATTGAGCACTTACGAGTGTAACTGCAGCCCCCTCTATACCAGTAGCAATAAGCTTACTCCTGTTAGCAATTGTATTAAGAATTTTCAGCTTAAAAATATTGACAGGAGAGATGTCTATGAAAAAATTACCTAGTCTTCTAAATGCGAAGTTCCTTATATCTGTTGTATCGGAAACATTTTGGACAGGAGTATCTGGTATCGCTGTAAGTGCTGAGTATATGAACGAATAAGTTTTTAAAAAGTCGTCAAATGACGACTTTTTTTGTTCCCATTTTTTTAAATGTGCTTCGTCTAAGGTAAAGGTGATCTTTGTGAAATATACTTAAACAACCGGGAGCTTCAGTTGAATATGAATAATTAATATGGACTAAGATTTTTATGGAAATGATACTAAATCTAAAAAACTAATTAGATGTATAAATTTCGGTTGTTTGTCCAAACTAATAATAGACTTTCGGTAAATCATCCATATTGGTATACCATTATGGATGATTTACCGAACTTACTACGGAGAAAAGCCCTAGAAATAAAGCATTTACAACCAATCGAATTTTTAACAAATCCGAAAGTAAAATAAGTTCGATAATGTATCCAATCATTCTTATATTAATTTCGGTAATTTATCCATTATATAGGAGAAAAATGTTCACCAAAAATGTTCGTCTTATAATGGATATTGGTTTTGAATTTAGATGACAATAAAGCAAAATCTACAAAATATAGAATGATTAATCGTTTTTCAGTTATATCTAATTGATGAGACAAAATGCTTTGGAACCGAGAGAAAAAATAATTAGAATCAACAGAGTGATAGATTTCTTCTAAATTCTCCTGACAACATCGTAACTCGACTATTTTTCCTTGATGTTTTTCAAGAAGAGAAATGATAGCTAATTCCAATTCACGATCATTAATTTGCGTTGCGATCACCTTTTTTTTCATTAGATTATCAATCGAATTTTCCATATTTGCAATCTGTTCTTCCGCATCTTCTTGCATTTGAGTAAGGAATTCTAAGGTTTGTTGTTGGGTTTTCTTTAGCAATGTAAGACTATGAATTCGCTTTAATATTAATGGCATAAGCACTTCGTGAACTTCCCCTGCAACTACTTTGTAATCACATATCTTACAAACATAATAGTAGTATTGATAGTTCTTTCCATTACGTTTAGTTGAAGCATTTTTAGTAGCTAAAACTTGCTGACAATGCTCACACTTCAGTTTATTAAGAAATAGAAATGGTGTATCAAACCGTCCATATTTCTCTTGTAATAATTTATTCTGTTGATGTGATTGAAGGAGAAAATCATTAATAATTGGTTTGTGAGTATGTTTAAATAGGAATTGTTTCTGTCCTTCCTTACGTTTATGAACTTCCCAGGTCAAATCTCCAGTATATACGGGGTTTTTTATAATATTTTCTATAGTACTTGAACGCCATTGCTTTCCACTTGGAGAAGTAATATTTGCTTCATTTAAAAGTAACGCAATTTTATTCAATGAATGCCCCCAGCTATATAAGAAAAAAATAAAGGATACAACTTCCGCATCTTCATTTGGATGAAGCTTTTTATCTTTTTGTACATAACCATAAGGAATTTTTGAACCTGGCCGTTGGGGGACATTTTGTTCTAAATTGCTTACAAGACTGCCAATTGCTCGCTCTGATTTTACTTCTGATTCGTGTTGGAATAAGAGGAAATTCATTTTCATTTCCATACTATCCGGATTGATTGGTTCAGTGTTCTGTGTTGTATACACCTCTAAAAAAGGTAGCTTTTTAAGCAATGGACGATAAAAATCAATTGTAAAAGAATAACCAGTTCGATCCATTCGTGATGCGTCGTAAAATATTACAATAGGTATATTCATTTCAACCATTTTTTCACCCATCCGCATTAGCTCTTTTCGTTGATTCGCGCGTTTTGTAAAGGCGCTGGTTACATCTTCAATAAAAATAAATTCATCCGGTACGTTCATTTGATTACGGGCAGCAAACTCTTGAATATGTTGTTTTTGTATTTCCACGCTATTGTTTTCTAACTGTTTGTAAGAAGATCGGCGGATATAACCAAAGGCCAATTTTTTCATAAAAGTACTCCTTCTTCATAAATGAAAGTTTTTTGGATGTCTTGAATATAGTCAAATCGACTAACATCAAGGTAGATTTCATTTTCAAACACAATTATTTTTTGTATTAACATTGATGAAAGAAAGTAGGGATTTAATACTTTACCACTTTCTAGATAATCCTTAATAAGCTGTATGATGTTTTTGTTACTTAGCAAAAGTTGCTCAGTCTCTTCAATTTTTGAAAGTGATTCTTCAACTTCAGCTTCTAACTTCTTAAGTTCTTGAAATCTAGGTTCCTCTTTCCACTTCTGTAGATCATCATTTTCTAAAATAATTGTTTTTAAAATGTTGTCTTTAGCCCTTTTGAGAGAATATATATTAGACTCCAGAGGCTTTTTGATGGACTTAAAATAAAGTTTAGAATCCTTCATAAGCTTTTCTGTATCAAGCTTTTTTATGATGTTTTCTAAAGAGTGCAGAATTATAACAGATAAATCATTTGCGGTTATCATAACCTTCGAATGTTTTCGAGCGCAGCTATAGTTAGCATCTTCCTCTTGGATGTTGTAATGGAAGTTCATTGGTTTTTGACAAATTCCACAGTAGGGCTGGTAAATGTTCTGTTCTTTAAGAAAGGTAATTTTTTCTTGGTATTTTGAAAGAATAGCTCCTTTTTTTTGTAATTCTTCAAATTGAGCCAGTGTTAGATAAGGAGTTACGTGAATTAATTTGTTTTTACCGTTGCTTAAATCATAGCCAGCATAAAAAGGATCAGATGCTATTCTTAAAAGAGTTTCTGTGTTAGTTTTAAGACCCTTTTTAAATTTTTGTAACAATAGATCTAATTCAGTGTATGAAGTTACGTTTGCCAACTCAATAAAAAATTGAGTAAGTAATTTCTCTTTGTCTAACGCTTTTTTATACTGTTTATTTACTTTTACATAACCTAACTTTTGAGCAGGGTATCTCTTTCTTGCTTCTTCTGTCCTCCGAGCTATATTTTTTCCTTCTACATCCCCAACAATGTTTAAAACACCTTCAATTAAGGTGTTATTGGTTGACTGCTGATGCCCGTTGCCCACGGAAGTGAAGAAAAGGCGCACATTTTTCTTACGACAGATAGAAATGAAATAATTTGATTCATAAAAATCTCTAAATAATCGAGAACGATCAAATGCATAGATGACATCCACTTGATCTTTTAGAATCATCCATACCAATTTCATCATTTCGGGGCGTTCAGATAAACGTAACTTGTTAGCTGAAACAGCGTGTTCTTCAATAACTTTAATTTCTTGAGGTAAATATTGTTGACGATATAAAGCATCCGCAGAAATTTGCATTTCTAAATCTTGATTTTTTGAGCTTACTCGCCTAAAAAAGACTATATATTTACTAGTCACTGTAATCCTCCTTACTCTTTTCTGCCAGTAATACTTGGTGTAGTAGCTTTGCCTTTAACCGATATGGAACATCTAGCTGTTCCACAATAATTCGTTGAATGAGTAACTGCATCCATTTCTCGGTAACGGTATTATTCTCAGAATCTATTTGTAAATGAATTTTCCTACGCATAAAAAACACCTCCTTCTGTCAATGTTGACTGAAAATATGTTTTTTATACGTATCTAGAAAACTCAATATTAGCTGTTACTTATTTGTTGTCTTTGAAATCCAAATCTAACTTTAGTTGAACGCTTCCGTTTTGATTGGATGGTTTTATAAGTATTTTAATAACGCCTATTTTCTGCCCTGGAAAGGGGCTAAGTATCTTTTCCTTCATTACAAGTACTCCTTTGTAAATAATCGAGAAAACTATGAACAAAAAATGATGAAAGTAGTCCATCCTTTTCTAGTTTTTTGATTTTTGTTCTTAGGTCTGTTTGCTCCTCTTGTTTACTAGATTTTTCAGTCATTCTCACAATTGTGATCTATCTCTTTATTTTGGATGAGATTGCATTTGTTATCTTTGTTATGACTTTCATTAATTAAGGTCTCAAATTTTATTAATAAAAGATCCTGAATAACATTTTGCACATTAACAGCAGTTGCTGTTGCAGCATAGCAACGAATAATTTTCATAATAGTAGGCTCTCCTTTGACTGTTGAAATTCAGACAAAGGGATTTTATTCTGGCATCTACGAAAAAACAACGTGAAAATAGAGGAAATGTAAAAAGACACAAAAAAATTTTCTGTATCTTGTTTGTGCGGTAAGTATATGGATTGTGGTATCTAAGACTAGTAGTGTCTTTAGATTTACATCAAGAGTGTTTAAGGAATTGGGATAGTAAAGAAAATATCTTTTATTGTTGGAAAATTATACCTAAATAAGTATAATTGTAATTAATTGAGGGTAATAGGTACTAAGTAGAAAAGTAAGTATATAGTAAAAAATATTGAGAGGTGAAATATGGTAAAAATAAATTTGTATAAGATTGATGATAGATATCATAGTACTTTTATGAAATTTTTAGAGGAAAAACTTGCCGATAAAGAAGAAAAGAAATTAGAAGTTGAACAAGGAGAAAAATACTATTTCTCATTATTTAAAATTGTTGAAGAAGTAGAGAAAGACATTGGATGGAATTGGATACTGAGTGAATTTGAACAACCCCAACTATCTATAAGAACACAACCTAAAGCTGTATTAACTATTGAATATGATGATGAAATATATGCTGTAACTTTTGGGAGTGCATTTTTCTTAGTTGATAAATATTGTGATAAAAGTTTTGCATTCGATTTTGCTAGAAAAGTACGATATCAAGAAATAAAAACGACTACCTTATTATCACCAAATATGCAGAGGAATAAAAGTATAAGTACATACATTAATTATGAGGAATTAGAATTTGATAGTGGTGAATCATTTGCGAAATTAAAAGCAAAGTTAAACTTAAATGAATATAATGATGAGTTAATTGGAGAAACAATTGAGTTTGGGAATTCTATAAAGTTTGATTTGAAAAATCCTAATTTACAAAATGTAGCTCTATTGTTGAATTTAACTAAAGAAACTTTGAACAAGGAAGAAATTTACAAAATCCCTGTATTTAATAGGGTAAAGGATAGTAGTCTTCTGGAAAGGCTTGAATCAAAATTGTTTTCAAATATTGAAGAAGACCTAAGTGTTATTACAATTTCTGAGTTAGATATTATAGGGGTTTCAGAAGTCTTTAATAATCAAGACACACTCTTTGAACTTTGGCACGGTCAGAAAAGGAAACCAGTAGCGAATATAAGTTTTTACGAAATACAGAGTTTTGCTGAAGAGAAAAAAATAGAATTATCAAAAGAAATTCTTAATATTAAAGTAAAAAGCTTTAATAATGGTGAAACAATAAGAACGGATAAAATTAGAAACTTAATTGATTATGTGGACGATGAAGAGAGGTGTCTACTAAACAAGGGTGTATGGTATCACTATAATGATGATTATCAGACATATCTTGAAGAGTCGATTTCAGAAATAAAAGTAATATATAACCCTAGCTTTGATTTTAGTGACTCTATTCATAACGATTTTATTGACGAAAAGTTTAATGAAGAAAGGAGCTTTTCTGAATACGAAGAATTAAATGATGAAAAAATTAAGGGGAAATTAAAAAGTAAATACTATGCTGAAAGAGCATTTAATCTCTTAAGAGTTAGAGATGGCTTTGAAAACTATGATAGAGTTACAAATAGTTATGCTGGTGCACAAATTGAGTTAATGGATTTATATAAAGATGATACGATGTACGCTGTGAAAATTGGAAAGGCCTCGTCTACCTTATGTTATGCAGTGGATCAATCAATAAGTTCTTTAAAAATATATAAACATAATTTATTAGAGCAAATGCCTTCTGTAAAAAATGTTGCGGTGTGGTTAGTTCTAAAAAGACAGCCCCTTCCACTTGATGAAAATGGTCAACCTAATTTAAGTAACTTAAATATGATTATGTTAAAGAACAAATTAGATTCGTGGAAAAAAGAAGTGCGATTACAGGGACTTAATCCAGTTGTTTATATAAATTATAAACTTTAATTGAAATCGAAGACGGATTCCTATCTTAGGGATTCGTTTTTTGTTTATAGAAAATTTTATACCTTTTCTTGAAAGGTTTAGAAAATACTGTTTAATTTCTGTTAAATGAATTTTCAATTTAGATAATAAAAATTATACAATAATTCCAAATTAGGAGTATTTAGGTGGTTCATACTGCTATAATAAATTGGGGACTTTTTAATCAAAGGTTCCAGTTCCAGAAATTTAGGTATATCTTAACTTATCATAAACATCTTTTTAGTTCTAAAATCGCATTTAGTAAGGGCACGAACTTTTCGAATTCCGAGGTGATAACAATGTCAACATTTCAAGAAAAAACAAATGCAGACAATAAAGCTATAGGTTTTGACTATCAATATTATTATTTTTTATATCAATTACTTGCTTTAGAAGATGGTGAGAAAATTGGGCTAGAGGTAAAAGATGATGTACATTTGGAATTAAACAATGGAAAGCAAGAATTAGTTCAATTAAAGCATTCTATACAAAATAATTCAGTGGGGGATATAATAAATCTTACAGAAAGAGATTCTGATTTGTGGAAGACTATCTATAATTGGGTAAATATTATTAATGACGAAGCTGATGGAAGATCTCAAAGAGAAGATCAGCTACGATTTATAGATAATACTAGTTTTATTCTTGTTTCCAATAAGTCTTCTAACTTAAATAATACGTTTCTTATAAATGTTGAGAAATTCAAAAAAGAGACTATTGATATAAAACAATTTAAACAATATTTAATAGACTTACAACTTAGTACGGAAGATAAAAAACTAAAAGAATATATGGGGTTATTAATAGGTCAAACAACTAAATGGCTTAAAAATTTTCTGCTAAAACTAGACTTTGAACTAGATCAAGATGACTTAATCACTAAAATAAAAAGGAGAATTAAAAGTACAAAGGTAAAAGAATCGAAAATCGATGATGTTTTTAGTTCTATTGATAGTAAACTCCGAGAGAGAAATTATATAAATACTAAATCTAAAATCAAAATTACAATTAGTTTTGAAGATTTTTATAGGGATTTCAGCGTTTATTTTGATAAAGGGAGAAACGATAAACTCCCTATTAATAAGAAACTAAATCAAATTCATTTTGATAAACCAATACAGGAGCAATTATTTATTAAACAATTGATTGAAATATTGGCTTTAAACAGTACTGATGAATTAGAAATGCTTAGACTTACTAATCATATGTTGCAAATTAATAATCATTTGAATGATTGGATTAATAGAGGTCTAATTATACAAGAACAGGTAGATGAATTTAATAATGAGTGCATTATAAGATGGAGGAATACTTTTGATGAGGTTCATCGTGAGATTAACTTGGATCAAAAAATGTTAGATAAAACGCCAGAAGAGAGAGAAATTATTTTAGCAGCTTTAAAATGCTTAGATGAAATCAGAAAAAAAGAGCTTGTAATTGATGAAACAGACTTAGATATTGAGTTAAGTAACGGTCAATTCTATTTGTTATCGAATACAGCCGAAATTGGATGGCGAATTGATTGGGAAGGGAAATATAAATTATGAATGAAAGTAGAAATTTATATAATAATGAGTTGATATGCGCTATTTCAATCTACTACGTACTTACCCATTTAAAAACTATTAGTATTACAAAAGTAATGCTTATTTACCCGTTAGTTTCACATAAAGAAACTCTAGATTTCTTGAGAAGTAAAAATACAAAGATTAGAAGTCTAGAAGAATTGATTATAAAGAAGCCGGATTATTTTTCTAATTTTAATGACCGATTTTATTCATTTCTAATTTTAACAATAAATTCCTTAACTTTACTTTTAGAAATGGGACTAGTGAGTGTTGTCAATAATCAACTCATAATAAATCCTGACAAGATAATTGGTAATAACAAAATTGAAATGGGGGTTCGGGCGTTTTCTATATTTGAGGCGGCTCCTAAACTATCAGTAATATTAGAAGATGAAGATATAAATCTATACTTACAATTGAGGGTGGAATTATGAAATTTGTAATTAAGGAAATAATATTGTGGCTAAAAAATGGAAGAATACGCACCATCCCTTTTTATGGAAATAAAGTAAATGTAATAACTGGTGATAGCGGAACTGGAAAATCAGTAATCATCGATATTATTGATTATTGTTTTTTTGCCAGTAAGTCTAAAATTCCAGATGAGAAAATTAATGAAAATATTTCTTGGTATGGGGTAAAATTTGATATCAATGATAAGGAATATCTTATTGCAAGAGGATCTTTAGATAAAAATAGAAAGGTAAGTAAATCTTATTACTTTTCTCCTATTGGTAAAACTCCAATTGAACCCATTCACAGCATTGAGGAACCTCAATTAAAAACTGTTATTGAAAAAGAGTTTTCAATCGATAGAAATGTTATTATTCCTTATAGTGGAAATAAACTTAAGGCTGGTAATAAGGTTTCATTACGTTATTTCTTTATGTTTAATACACAGTCTGGAGATACTATTGATCATAGTGAAATTTTTTTTGATAAATTAAATGATGAGAAATATTTAGAAGCTTTACATAGGATTTTTGATTTAGCAACTGGTATTGATACCGTAAGAAATATAATTATTAAAGAAAAGATAAATAATTTGGAAAAAGAAATTACAAGGTTAGAAAGACGGAAAAAGGCATTAGAAAATGAAGGTAGTTTGTTTGATACTAATATACGCAATATTGTCAAGAAAGCTAAGGAGTATGATTTGATACCACTTAACTCAAAAAGTCTAAAAGAAGATTTGGGAAATTTAAAAAATCTAATAAATAACATCAGAATAATAGATTCATCTGATAATGTGAAAGAACTAGAGAAACTACAAAAAAAGAAAAATGAATTAAAGCATAAAATAAGAAGTTACAATAAATTTAAAAAGGAATTTACCATATATAGAAAATTAGAAATAGATACTTTTGAAAGTTTGAAACCTATTAACTATATTAAAGAAAATTACGGGAATCTTATTCAGAACGAAAGCCTAAATGAATTACTTGATATTCTTGGAAATGAAATGAATAACATAAAAAAGGATATCTCTAACAAGAGGCCCTTTAATATTAATGTGGATTCTGAATTGAAAAAACTAAAAATAGAACTTGAATTAATTCAAAAAGATATAGATAAAATTCCTCAATTTACGCAGGAGTTTAATACGGAAATAGAAAAGTATATATTCATCGGGGAGATTAAGAGTAAGCTAGAATTTTTCAAAAACGGTGACCAAGAAGTATTTAATGAAGACGAGCTTTTGACAAAGGAAGAAGAGTTAGAACAGTTGAAGTTGGAGCTTGAAGAAGAACTTCTGGATAGATCTATTGTAATAAAGTTATTTGAAGAGCTAATTCAAAAGTATTTGAATGAATCATCTGATGCCCTTGGA
Source organism: Solibacillus sp. FSL R5-0691 (assembly GCF_037974225.1). GTDB lineage: Bacteria > Bacillota > Bacilli > Bacillales_A > Planococcaceae > Solibacillus. The sequence goes on along the minus strand of NZ_CP150231.1, from coordinate 3,105,719 downwards.
ATTTATAAAGACTATATTCCTGTTTTTAATTATAAAGACAAGACCTTACAATTGAAAAAACCTGGATCTTTAGTTCCCTCAATTGTCGGTAGTAGTTCAAACCATATGTTTATGCATTTATGTTTTATGTTAGGTTTACACGAATTAATTATAAAACAACAAGTCCCTTATGTTCCAAATTTCCTGATATTAGATCAACCTAGCAGACCTTATTATGGAGAAGAAGGGTCTAAGAAAAAAACAAAAAAATTATGGAATCAAATAGCACAGGATGATAAATCTAAAATAACTATTGCATTTAAGGTTCTTAATGATTTCATTAGTAATATTAATGAAGAGTACAAATGTGATTTTCAAATCATTGTGTTTGAACACATCCCAACATCAATTTGGGGAGATGCTAATCTAGAAAATGTAGTATTGGTTGATAAGGAATTCAAAGATGGTAATGCTCTAATTCCTGATGATCTTTTATTATAAGTTTTAGACTTGTTTTATATCTCAAAAGGGAGAAACCGTTTATATCATATAAACCCACCAGCACCAATGTATTGCCACATACACTCCGCACACTGTGAAGCGGTCGCTTGGTTGGAGCTAGTATAAAGTTTATAATGGAGGTGTCCGAGAAGCGATTCTGGGACACCTCTTTTTCGATGAGTATTTTTATCTAGGTAGGAGAAGGATACCCGATATTGCCGAGACAGATTGGTTGCGTACCATGAAGGTCGTAATTCCAAAGGCTGGATGTTAGTATTTGATTATTCTCATAGGTTTTGAAGTAGTATTCACATGTACTCGTGTTCATAAAAGCAACGTACTTCGTATAATCATCGGTCCCTCTATCTGTTATTACGATACCTTTAGGAATAAAAACGCTATTCAGCAGATGAAAGCATGTCATAATTGTTTCGACCGGGTTTTCTGGAAGATGGACATGAGTTTTTAAAAATGCGGTACGAACAAATCGACTGGGAGAGGTAAAGCCACCTGGTAATTGCGCCGTTCCACCCCCTTGACTAAAAGGAGTTAAGGATACATTTCCCCAATTCACATTCTTTTTTTGTGTTGTTGAAATCTCCATATAATTTCTTAAGTTTGTCATATGCCACCTGAAATCCGGGCTATTTGCCATGACGCCTATAGGATTTTCTATTACTTCTAACCCCGTTTTCGTTTGCTCAATTACAATGCATTTTCCACTTCTATCTGTAGCAATCCAATGGAGGGGAGCAGCCTTTTGTGTAACCGGATCGGCTACTCCTACAATTTGAATGTTTTTTAATAAAGGCGCTACATCATCTACCGAGCTACACCGACCTAATAAATAATGAAGAAAATCTAAGGAAGCGATAGGCTCCTTATTTTCCAATGGCAAATCATAATCCGCGTAACCTTCAAAATATAGCGTTGCCGCAGCAAAACCTCGTTCATTAACCCCATCAAAAAAACCAAGCATGCCATCTGTTTCTTGACCGATAGCCATGAAGCTAAAGTGGTTATGGTTAGTTTGCATTGTCGCAAGGCTATTCCATTGATAGTTTCGTGGTATTACCCAAAGTGTTGGTTCAATAGGGTGGGAAAAATCCATCGTTCTGCCAAAGATGTTTTCTCCCTGCAAGGATAGTACTGAAATAGCAGTACACATATCACATACCTCCATTGTTTTGAAATACCTAAAATTCAATTTATGCTAGGGGAGGCTTGAAAAATGAATTTTACTATAATGTTTGATATCTAAATTAAATGAGGCCCAATAATTAAAACTACAAGCAAGAATGCGAATGCCGTTAGTGTAAAATAAACATTAAAAACAGGGCTAACCGAAAAGTGGAATACTTTTTCGATTAGCCCTGTTTCATATAATCATTTAAATTGTAGTTTCTACCGGGAAGAAATTAGCTAATTGTCGTTCACGTTTATCAAGGACAATTTGTTCCGGTTTAATGCCTTGTTCGCGCAACACATCGATGTTTTGCAAAATAAACTCATCACTGCCGACAACGTAGAATAGACCGTCCTGATCTGCAGCAAGTTTTTTCACTTCTTCATAGTAATCATTTCGATTATTGACATACTGTGCTGTGAAACTTTTACCTGGAGCAGATTCAAAAACATCCGTAAATAAATAGTCTTGTGTTGAATCGATTGTAAGCGAATGAATGCGGTTGATGTGATCAGGTCGTTCCATATAAGTAAGTACAAGCGGTCTGAACGTTGCGAGACCTACCCCGGAAGATAAAAGGTAAATATTTTTATCTTCTCTTTTTAGCGGTACGTTGGAATGGATTTTAAATAGTGCCACTTTATCGCCGACTTCCAGATTTCTTAAAATCGATTTAAACTCAGAGCACAGTTCTCTTATGCGAGTTGTAATCCCGACAGTCTGCTCATTTGGTAGTGTAGAGATGGACATATGACGAACTAAGCTTTTATTTGGCTGATCCCCGGCATTGAACCCTTCTAAAGCAAGGTGTGTATGTGCACCTTCTTCCCACGTAAAGCCTTCAGGGAGATCCAGCAAAAACGTTTTCACTTCTGGCGTTTCTTCAATGATTTTATTTATTTTCGTCCAGTATATTTGCATAATACATTCTCCTTAAGTAATGCTTATTTTCTTATAGTTATAGTATATCATAGATGATAAACATTCTCATTTAATTTATTTCCATTAAAAAAGAAGAACGATATCCTCAATAAGGGGAAATCGTTCTTCTTAGTTTATTATTATACACCGGTTAAAGATTATCTACATTATCATTTAAGCGTGTAAGAAAATGCTTAAGTTGCTGTAATTCACTATCTGAAAAATCTTCATAAAGATCATTCAGAAACTGGTCTTTAAACATAGTGCAACCTTCAAGTAACGCTCGTCCTTTATCGGAAATCGTTACAAGTACTTCCCGGTTGTTTTTCTCGTTGCGTTTACGTTCGACATATTGCTGTTCTTCAAGCAGCTTCAAATGACGTGTGATTGCCGCTTGGTCGATAGCTAAGGATTGTTGCAGGACCTTTTGAGTAACGCTTCCTTTTTTAATTAAAGAAACTAAAATTTCGTATCGCGTCAAACTGACTTCTGTTCTTTTTTCAAAAATTTGCGTTACATGACGGTCTAATCTTTTTAACATCATGATCATCTGTTTTTTATCATCCAAACAAACTTCCATACTAACCCTCCTTACATTGAGTGCTCTTCGTTCTAGGTATCTATCCCTATATGGTAGCATTTCCGTTCATTCGGATAAAGCATAAAAAATTTCACACTATATGATTACACCTGTCAGATAAAGGAACCTGTAATACCATTAGCTAGAGAAACGAATAATTTGATCGAATGGTAAGCGTGATGAGTTACGAGCAGGCATAGCCGCTTTTCCGATAGCAATTAAAATCATCGGTACCTCATTTGCAGGTAGCTCATATCTTTTAGCGAATGCAGCTTTATCAAAGCCGCCCATTATTACTGTATCATAGCCCATATCCTTCGCTAAAAGTACGATTTGCATAGAAATTAAACCTGAATCTAAGTGGGCGATATTACTGCGTTCAGCATCAGAAAAACTGCTGTATGCCGCTTCGGAATTGGAAATCATCATATCTGCAATTTCACGTGGCATATAGCCTAATTCAACATTCAGATCGTTAATTTGCTTAGCATTTTTATACATTTCAATATCGCCGATTACCGCAATAATTGCTGACGATGTTTCGATTTGCTCCTGATTAAATCCGGCAATGCGCAACTCTTTCTTTTGTTCAGGATCATCAATAACAAGGAAGCGCCAAGGCTGCAGGTTACTTGATGATGGAGCTGTTGTTGCCTGTTGAAGTATATGTTGAATTGTCTCGCGAGGAATCGCAACCCCCGGTACATATTTACGAACGGATTTACGTTCTTCCATTAATTTTTCTAAAGCTGATTTTTGTTGTAGCATTTTTTTCACCCTTCTTTATCGAAATTGGAATAGGTTTTTATTTTAGTTGATGAGTCAATGATTGACAAGTCATATGTCTTATACAAAAATTTCGCTACGGGAAAGATATAAAAAAATTAGCTCGCAGCACAAAAAGACTGATTATAAAATTACACCAATACTAAATGCAACCTAGTAGAAGGGGGAACCCTGCGCTTCGAATTGTGCTTGTAATTGGGCTTGAGCTTGTAACTGAGCCTGTAGTTGAGCCTGGGTATTCGCCTGAGCTTGGAACTGGGTATCCGCATTGAGCTATGCAGTTTTGGTCGATAGAGGTTAGAAACAAGAAATCATCAGAAAAGGCAGAGGAATAAGCTTCCCCTGCCTAAAAATTTCTTAATCTTGATATTCCATATAGTGTTCGGATAATTGATTATTCAAGCGTTCTAATTGAATGATTTGTGAATGGGGCAATCCATCTGTTTTCGTCTTTTGAGAACACATCCAACATGAACAGTGAATTTTCCCTTTTGCAAAATATCCGTTAAAACGAGGATGCCATCCAATGTGCTTCGCAATATTAAGCTTCCGTTGAATGACTCTCTTTCGATGATGCCGATTATAGGCTCGACTTCGATTTTTAGTATGTGGTTTCATTACCATCAACTCCTTGGGTTAGGGCTCAGCCTGTAAAAGTCCCCCAAAGAAGAAATTGGACCGTTACAGGCTGAGTATGTTGGCAATAAATATATTGTGAAGGTTCAAAACAGTCACTCCTGGATAAAATATTTTCTTTAATTATATATTAAATGTTGTGTTGCGTATAATCTGAATAAGCATGACATTTATTAATAAAAGTTATGTGGACACTTAAATCGGTAAAAAAATTGCATTACAATTGCTGATGCGATCATATCGGACATAGCCAATGCCTCGGCTTCAATTTCATCAAACACTTCAATATCCGTTTGATAGTCTTTTTGAATCATCGTTACGGCTTCTTTTTTAGTTAGCTCTAAATGTTTATAGAACATTTCCTGCAATGCAGCTTTCGATAAGTATGGGTTCAGATTGCTTAAAAATAAAACAATGTCATCCGCATTTTTATACCATTCTTTTTCTTTAGTATTCACTGTGTTTGTATCTCCTTTGACAGCGGCTGTTACAAGTTCCGCAGCAATGACTAGGTGATCTTGAATAAGCTTAGCGTAGTAATCTGCAATCTGGTCTCCATAAAACGGGCGCAGACAATTGCCCAAGTCAGTTGCATTTTGCAGGAGGCGCTTTTGTACAAATGGTAGATCCGGTAATTGGAACACAATGCTAATAATCGTCATCCGCGTCCAATTGACATGCTCCATCCAAAGTAATCGATTCATCGCCATATAATCGGCCTCTGTTTTACTTATACAACGCTGATCAAGAGTGCTCAGTTGCTGAGTTAAAAAATGCCGAAGCGGTGCAGTGTACTGGGAAAAGGGTTGCGCATAGGAAGCGCTAAGCGGGTAGGTAAAACCATTTGTATAATAAGGATACACTCATACCATTCCTCTCTACTTTTCAGTCCATAGTAAGATGAAATTGGGCTCTTTTATTAGCATACTCATACGTATTGAGGTGCGTGAAAGTGTTCGCATGGATTTCATGGCATTTAATACAATAAATTTATAAATACTAGTCGTAGCCGAATTGCACAAAAATTTACAGCAGAGCTTTTAAACAATGGGATAGAAATTTACTTTCCACACACACTGTTAGTGGAGGTGAGTTGGAATGGGTAACAATAAACATAAAAACAATAAAACTCAGGATAACAAAAAACAGCAAAACCAAAATCAAAATGCTAACAGACCACGAGCAAACAGAGAAGAATTTGCTCAGGAAGTAAACTTTGACCAAAACCAAAATCAGAACCAGAATCGCAATAAAAACCAAAAACAGAATAAGAAGGATTGTTAAGTTTTTCATAAGAAGAAACTGGGACATAAGTAGAATAACCGATAAATAACAGGAAATCCTTTATTAAGAAACGGATATTTTGCAAAATTGATTGGAATGTAGGGCGACTCCTGCGGGAATAGCGTGACGCCTGAGACTACAGGCTCAGGCCACGCCCGCGGAAAGCGTCCCGGAATGGAAATCAATTTTTAACACTCAGCAAAAAAACGCTATTTTTCTCTTAGAAAAATAGCGTTTTTGGGTTATGTCCCTGCCTCAATTTAATTTCCTATAGCTTAAATTTCGAAACAGAGTCAGATAATTTTTCAACTTGTTTATTTAAGTGCGTAGCATGCATCGTCACTTCAGAAGTAGCGGATGTTTGTTCTTCGATTGAACTCGCAATTTCTTGCGTCTCTGCAGTAACCTCTGTTGTCATTTCATTAACAACTGCTATTGAAGAGACGACGACATTTTTTTGATGTTGCATTGTTGATACATTATCCATCGTGTTTGAAATCGACACTTTCATATTTTCCAATGTATCAGAAAGTTGTTTAATTGCATTATCTACAGTATTAACGGCTAATTTCTGATCTTCGCTAATCTCGTTTGTCTGATTCATCACTTGAACGAGTTGCTGCGTGTCCTCTAAAATACTTAGAATGATTTGCTGAATATTCGTTGTTGCCGCTTTTGAGCTTTCTGCCAAGCTTCTTACTTCATCTGCTACAACTGCAAATCCTTTTCCGTGCTCACCTGCTCGAGCAGCTTCAATAGAAGCATTGAGTGCTAGTAAATTAGTTTGTTCAGTAATTTGGGCGATCACATCGGTTACTTTCGAAATGGATTTCGTTTTTCCATCTAACTGTTCGGTTACGACCGTTACTTCATTAAATGCGCGTTCTAAATTTGCATAGGATGTTTCCAATTGTTGTACTTTATCAATACTTGTATGCACTTCTACCAATGCTTCGTCAGCATCATTAACCATTTGCTGAGTTTTGAGCTCAATAGATTCTATTTCATCGGCCAATACGTGGATAGCTGTAGAACCATCATGCATTTTTTCTGCCTGTGTACTTGTATTCATAGCAATTTCTTCGATGCTGTTCGAGACATTATTTAACGCCTGCTCATTTTCCTTGGCAATAATAGATAAACTGTTTGAAGAATGTTGGATTTCCATTGAATTTTCATTTACTTGGTTAATTAAATTGCGAACCTCGTCTAGCATATGGTTGTATTGATTTGCTAAGTCTGCAATTTCATCATTTGACTTTGTTTCAAAACGTGAGATAAAGTCACCGCTTGCTGTTTTTTTAAATACATCATTAAAGCTATTTAAAATATCGACTAATTTTCGTGCCATGAAATAGGCGAATAAACATCCGATTATTAAACCGATCAATATTGAAATCCAACCGACAATCGATAACTTATTTAACTGTTGTGCATAACTATCTTCATCTACTAAAGAAACAATCTGCCAGTTATTTTTCTCGATAACTTGAATTTCACCTGTATAATTCACGTCATCCCATTCAAACTGTTCAATTTGGTTAGTGCCATTTTTAGCATCTGACAGCCAGTTAAACTTTTTCTCTAATTCGGAAGTATTTAATAAATCGGTAACACCAGCAATCTTGCCTGAATTATCGGCATTGATATTTGTTCCGTCCCCATCTTCGATAAATGAAGATACGATCAATCCATTTGGATCGACAATCATTAATTTTGAAGATGATTTTGCTTCAATGCCTTCGCGAATCTTACCAATTGTAGAGAAATCGATATCATAGCCGACTGCACCGACTAGCTCGTCCTCTTTAAATACCGGGGCAATAACAGAAGTCATTAACTTGTTAATACCAGTATCCAAATAGACATCCATCCATTGTAAGTTTGGGTTTGCATTCAATTTTGCAAAAGTTTGAGATTCACGTACATCCCACTCATAATCAATTGCAGGTGTTGAATGAAGTTTGCCCGATTTAAAGTCCATGAAGTAGACGGACAGATAATTTTCGTTATTCTCTTTTAAAGTGCTTGTAATTTCATCAATATGTAAATAGTCGACTTCATCTTTTTGTACGATCGTTTCGATAACCTGCTCGAATTGTAGAAGGTTTGTTTCGTAAGTTTCCAAACCTAATGACACCTGATCAACAGCATTTTCAGCATTGTTAGAAGAAGTCTGTTCATTTTCTTCTGTTAAAATATTTCGTACTGTCCACTGACTAAATAACACAGTAATGACGACCGCTGCAATAACTGCCAGTGATATCAGTACCATCCACTTAGTTTTTATCTTTAAATTTTTGAGTATATTCATTTTCATCTACCTTTTACCTATATATTGACTTTCATTCCCAAAATGAGGGTTGTAAAGACGAGTAATAGAATATATGATTACAGGACTTTTGTCTATCTAAATTTATCGATTTTACTATATATATTAAAAAGTTATAATTTTTTGATTTTTGAGAGGTCTTTTATACAAAAATTATTGACTAAAGGATACTTCTGGATTTTTGGTTCAAAATATCCAAGATGGGGCATAAAGAATTATTGAGGTTTTTTCTATAAAGATACTGGGAATTTAAAGAAATTAGAAACAAATATGAGTGGGTGATAAAAATGGATATATTGGATTGTATTATTATCGGCGGAGGACCGTCTGGATTAAGTGCCAGTTTAGTTTTAGGCAGAGCTAGAAGAGAGGTTGTATTATTCGATGATAATACGAATCGTAATCGTGTGACTGCAGAGGCACGCGGATTTATTACTCGTGATCGGACAAACCCTCAGGAGTTTAGAGAAATAGGTTTGAAGGAACTCGAGAACTATCCAACAGTATCGTACGTAAACGCAACTGTTACGGAAATTACTAAGGATAAAGATAGTGACAGGTATATTGTCAAAGCTTCTAATGAGAAGGAGTATATAACGGAAAAAGTTATATTGGCTACAGGCATTCAAGAAGTTTTTTTCATACCGAGTATAAGGAATTATTACGGGAAGAGTTTATTCAGTTGTCCCTATTGTGATGGCTGGGAACAGCGGGATAAGCCTTTAGTGGTCATCGCTGAAAAAGAAGAGCATGTGCTGCATTTGACTAAGTTGATTTATAACTGGTCACAGGATTTAGTTGTTCTGACAAATGGCCTTGAACTTTCGGAAGAGGCGACTTCGCTGTTAGAAAAACGGAATATCAAAATAATAGAGGATCAGATAAAAGCATTAATTGGTAATGACGGGTTTTTAGAAAAAATCGAGTTTGAATCGGGAGATACGCTAGAACGATCTTTTGGTTTTGTAGCACCAACGTATTACCGTCCGAATAAGCTTGTGGAAATGTTAGGTTGTGAAGTTCATGAAAACGGGAAAGTCATAACTGACGGTGTTGGCAGAACATCTGAAAAAAATGTCTACATTGCAGGAGAAACCGAAACAGCACGACCTTCATCGTTAATGATTTCGGCTGCAAGAGGAAATAAAGCAGCAGTTTCGGTAAATGTAGATCTTACTGAGGAACGATTTTGAAATAGGTAGAAAAAGATTAAGCTCAATAGATTACAAAACGGATTTGAAAAAAATTCGTTTTTTTCTATTGGGGATGTCTAAACAGGTTATGCAATCTCAACTCTTACATATAAATATAGTAGAGGTTTAACAAAATAATATAGTGGCATCTATAGGTTCACTATTGATAAAAATATAAGTACGCAGAAATCGCTGCGTTAATTGGAAGGTGTATAGGATGAGTAAGATTATATTATCGACTGACAGTGGGGCAGATTTACCGCAAGAATTGGTTGAGAAATATCAAATTCAAGTGGCTCCAATGCATATCATTATGGATGGAAAAGATTATTTGGACGGAGAACTTTCTGTAGAGGAAGTCTTTGATTATTATAATCGTACGAAGAAAATTCCTTCCACATCAGCTACTAACGTACAGGAATATCATGATTTATTTTCAAAAATCAGAGCAGATTTTCCGGATAGTATTATTATTCATATTGGATGTACATCGAAAGCATCTGTCACTTTTCAAAGCGCGGTCATAGCAGCAGAAGACTTTGATGATCTGTATTTAATCGACTCATTAAATATAACTGGAGGACTTGCAGCAATCGTTATGCATGCAGCATTATTGATTGAAAACGAACCTTCCATTGACCATATTCGTTTAATAAAGGAAATAGAATCCTTTGTTCCCAAAACTAGGCTTTCAATTCTACCAGGCAGTCTCGAATTTTTGAAAGCTGGAGGAAGAGTAAGCAATCTTGTATATATTGGTGGTGCACTGTTGAAAATAAAACCTTGCATTGAATTGAAAGAAGGTAAACTAGTTTCAACAAGAAACTATCGCGGGAAGATGAGTATGGTAGCAGAGAAGTTTATGCGTGATTTTTTAAATGAATATAATATTGATAAAAAACTGCTATTTTTGATTTACTCAATCGGACTTGATGAAGGTATTAAAAATCGGATGGTTGAAATTGCAAAGGGGAAGGGATTCGAAAATGTGAAATGGATGCAGGCTGGAGCTGGGATATCTGCGCATGCTGGTCCAGGGGGCGTCGGGATTGCCGGATTAGAATGTTAGCTGGCAAACCGTTGAAGCGTCGGCTTGTAACAATTTTTTTATTTTTATTTGCACTGACTATGTTATTTCGTTCGAAGAAGCTTAATTAAATAAATAAAAGAACGAATCTCACGATGGATTCGTTCTTTTTTATAGCACTATAATAGCAATGATTTATGTTGGAAAGGGCATTTCCCTTGGATCGGTACAATATCGTCGCCGATAAAGGATTGTTTCCATTCGTTATGTGTCGGATCTCCAAAGTGGCCGATATCCGGGTGCTTCGGAAGTTGATCCCAAACCTCTACACGCTTCCGTACTTTATCCCTGGACATAATACCGCCTTTTTCGGTACCTTCTAAACCTTGGAAGATTTTACGTGGCTGGAATCCGAGCACCATCGCATTTCCTAAATGGCGGGTTTTGCGCTTCTTATATGCAGGAGCATTTCCAAATACAAATATTGGTTCTCCGGCGAAGTGGAAATCCCATAAATAATGATCTGGATCACGAGGGCTGTTTTCTGGCCATTCTACTTTATCGGCTGTATGTAGATACTGGAGAATATCCCAAAACTGTTGACGGTAATCATCGAGTGCCCCTTCTTGTTCGAAAGGTTCAACAAATACAAATAGACCGTGTCTTTTATAATTGGGCTGTTTAAATAATTCTAAAAATCCTTCTACTGCTTGAGGTAAATTACTCCAGTCGTCCTGTGTAATATATGCATACCGAAGTTCGCCTTTAAGCTCGCCGCTCATCCCAAAAAAACAAGGAAATGTTTTATCCGTTACTGTTTTATGAAACGTTTCGTATTCTTTATAGAGCCAACTTGGTAAATCCGTTCGATTGTGGAAATCTTCTTTCGTTAATAGAGCCTGACCCTTCGTAATCATAAAATCTCCTCCGTTAATGTTCTTCAGCTTATTCTTATTGCATTTCCATACCCTAATGAAAATTACTTGAAACAACAGTATTCACCTTATATTGATTAAAAATTGTTTATGGAAACGCAAAAATAGGGAATGGTAAAAAGGTGAATTAAGAATCTGGAGGATGACTTATGGTAAATACATTTTCAAAGCAATCCCAAATAGCATGTCAAAGCGAATATGGAACTTTAAAAAAAGTTGTATTATGTGAACCTAAATATATGGAAATTAAAGAAGTAATCAATGATGTTCAAAAAAAATATAAGCATGATAATATCGATCAGGATCTTGCACTAGCCCAGCATCAAAAGTTTGAACAAACGCTACTTAATGCTGGTGTGGAAGTAATTAAACTCCCTCCTAGTAAAGAGCACCCGGAACAAGTATTTACAAGAGATATTGGTTTTACTATTGGAGATCAGTTGTTTGTTTCGCAGATGGCAAATCCTATCCGTCAAGGTGAAGATGAAGTACTGGCACAATGGCTAAAGGAGAATAAAATTTCGTATCATAACCTTTCTAAATATTCAATTGAAGGTGGCGATGTGATTATTGACGGTCCTCGGGTTTTTGTCGGAATCAGTGATCGCACATGCGAGAAGGCCATTCAAAATTTACAAAAACAATTGCCTGATTTTGAAGTCCTTCCAATCCCGTTTAACCCAAAATATTTACATTTAGACTGTGTATTCAATATTCTTTCATCAAAAGATGCACTTGTTTTTCCGGATGCATTCGAACCGGAAGTAGTTAAACATTTATCAAGTATGTATGACTTAATCGAAGTAAGCGAAAACGAGCAGTTTACAATGGGGACAAATGTGCTTTCGATTGGACAAAATCGTGTGCTGAGCTTGCCGGTTAACAGTGATGTGAATTATCAAATGAGACAGCATGGTTATGAAGTGCTGGAAGTCGACTTTTCAGAAATCATTAAGTCGGGCGGCTCATTCAGATGCTGTTCGATGCCAATAGTAAGGCAGTAAATTAGATACCTAATAATAATGGTGCAAATTTCTGATCTGCATTTGAATTTACTATATGTATTTTATACAACACTCATTCTAAATGTTGTGCATCCCGCATTTCCTTTATAGTGTATATTTAAGGGAGATATGCAAAAAAGATGGCAGCAATGTCTGCGTTTTTGAAAGGAAGGTACAATGAAAAGAATTATTTTATCGACTGAGAGTGGTGCGGATTTACCGAAGGACCTGGTTGAAAAACATCAAATTCAAGTAGTACCGATGCACGTTATTATGGATGGGAAAGATTATTTGGATGGTGAGCTGTCAGTAGAAGAAGTTTTTGATTTTTATGATCGAACAAAGTCAATACCGTCTACGGCAGCGACGAATGTCCATGAATATGAAGAGTTGTTTACGAATGTTCGATTGAAATTTCCTGAAAGTATCATTATTCACATTGGCTATACGTCAAAAGCATCTGCTTCCTTTCAAAGTGCGGTAATTGCAGCAGAAGATTTTGATGATCTTTTTCTGATTGATGCGTTAAATGTAACTGGTGGATTGGGGGCGGTAGTGATGTATGCAGCTCGCTTGCTTGAAGAAGAGCCTAAGATTAGTCCTGAGCATTTAATTGCAAAAATTGAATCAAACGTTCCTAAAACAAGGCTAGCGTTCCTGCCAGGAAGTTTAGACTTTTTAAAAGCAGGTGGACGGGTGAGCAATATTGCATACATCGGTGGTGCATTGCTTAAAATCAAGCCATGTATTGAGTTGAAAGAAGGAAAGCTTGTTTCAACTAGAAAATACCGTGGCAAGATGGAAATTGTTGCAGAAAAGCTGATGAGGGATTATTTAGATGAATACAATATTGATCGGGAACAATTGTATTTAATCTACTCGGTCGGACTGGATGAACAAATTAAAAAACGCCTGGAAGCAATCGCGAAGGAAGCCGGTTTTCAAAACGTAAGATGGATGCAGGCTGGTGCGATGATCTCGACTCATGCGGGTCCTGGAGGATTTGGGATTGCCGGCATAGAATCATAAAAATAAGAAAGAACCTGGATTTTTAATTCCAGGTTCTTTTTTTGATTATCACTTTTGCTCCTCCATGACACACTGCCTCGCTTTCAGATTAAATTTTAGATTGCTCCAAAATATTCTGTTTAAGCTCATTCAGTTTTTGTTGGTCCTTTTGAGATTGATCTTTCGCACTCATCGGGTTAACCCTCCAGTCACTTAGATTTGAAGTGAAATCTTTAATAGTATAGGCTGTATTTCGTTTTTTAAACGTTGATTATGAAAAATTTTTAATTTATTTTAAATTGTACTGTCTAATAATTTTAACAATAAGAAAGAACCTGGAGTTTTTAATTCCAGGTTCTTATTTTGATTACCACTTATGATCCTCCATGACACACTGCCTCGCTTTCAGATTAATTTTAGATTGCTCCAAAAATATTCTGTGTAAGCTTATTCAGTTTTTGTTGGTCCTTTTGAGATTGATCATTCGCACTCATCGGGTTAACCCTCCAGTCATTTAGATTGAAGTGAAATCTTTAATAGTATAGGTCAGATCTTATTTTTTATACAAAAAGTTTTAAAATTTCTACGGAAAATGATTTGGTTTCATAACTCTAAAAATTGTCTTCATACATTCATCAATTTTACGCAAAATAAATAAGAATCCAATTCGTTTCGGAGGTGAAAGAAGTTGGCGAAAAAAAGTAAAACAAGCTTCACTAAGAATAAAAAGGAAAAAAAGGATACGAATCGTCGTGAAGAGTATTCAAAAGAGTTTAATCAGGTAATTCATAATAACCCACCGCAAGAAGTTACAAAGCATAGAGGAACATAAGGCTGCCGTGCACCGGGATATCTTTTTGACACCCGGTGCATGTGATTTACACAACTTATTGTTATAATATGTGTAAGAAATATGAATACATAAAGGAAGATGAAAATGACATTTGAAGAAATTTTGCCTCGTTTAAAAAATGGAGAGAAGATAATCCGTAAAGGCTGGGGCGGTGCTGAACTATATGTTAAGTATGTGCCTGCAACTACATTGGATGACTTGGACATGAATCCGTATTTTGTTATTAATGTAACTGGTGAAGGGTATACGATGTTTACACCGACAGTTTGTGATATTTTAGCGGATGATTGGGAAATCGTTCTATAAGTAATTAATGCTGGCTTGTTTATTGCAAGTCAGTTATTTTTTTGGAGGGAAAACAGTGGGAAAGCAATTTGAAAATAAAGTCGTCGTCATTACGGGTGCCGCATCCGGAATCGGACGAGCACAAGCAGCAGCTTTTTTAAAAGAAGGGGCTACTGTTATTGGGATCGATATTCAGAAAGCAGTAATAACGGATGACAAGTACTATCACTATGCAGGAAGTGTAACGGATCATCAGTTTATTGAAGAAACGATTGGACAATTAGAAGTAATCGATATTTTATGTAATACAGCCGGTATCCTTGATGGTTATGTCCCGTCACTTGAAACAGAAGAATCATTATGGGACAAAATCTTTAACGTGAATGTAAAAGGGATGTTCTTTGTAACGAATGCGGTATTAAAGAAAATGCTTAAGCAAAAGCGCGGTGTTATCGTAAATATGGCATCGATTGCTGGAATGATTGCAGGTGGCGGTGGTGCAGCATATACCGCGTCCAAACATGCCGTAATCGGTTATACAAAACAGCTTTCCTATGATTATTGCAAGGAAGGGATACGTATCAACGGGATTGCACCGGGTGCAATTGAAACACCGATGAATGCGGCCGATTTTGAAGGGGCAGGTGAAATGGCGAAGTTAGTGGCAGAGCAAACACCTGCCGGCAGATGGGCGAAGCCTGAAGAGGTTGCAAATGTGACATTATTTTTAGCGAGTGAAGCAAGCGATTATATGCATGCAACAATTATACCGGTTGATGGTGGATGGATGAATAAATAAAGTATTGCCATTATTTAATATTTACTCCATAATGAATGGGTGCAAAATCACACTATGACACTTTGGCAGGGTACTAGCACCCATGCTCCTTTGGTCATAGTTATCAGTAAAATAGCAACTTCATGCTATTTTATAAAGGAGGAAATTAAATAATGGAAAATTCTGTTTCATCATCACGTGTCAACGTGCATGAAACGGCTAAAGTTGCGATCGTTGCTTCTCTTTATGTAGCAGTGACGCTTGTTTTGGCTGTCATTAGTTTCGGAGCCGTCCAATTAAGGCTGTCGGAAATGTTTAACTATTTAGTGCTATTCCATAAACGATACATAGTAGGAGTAACATTAGGTGTCGTCATTGCGAATCTCTTTTCACCAATGTGGTGGATTGATGTACCGGTAGGCGGGATTGCTACACTGATTGTCTTGATTATTTGCCGAATCGTTACAAAAAATATCAAAAACTTAGTGCTGAAAATTATTGTAACCGGTATTATTTTTACGGCATCCATGTTTACAGTTGCAGCTCAGCTGATGATCGTTTTTGATCTGCCATTTTGGCCAACGTACGGAATGGTAGCAGTGGGAGAGGCCTTTTCAATGCTAGTAGGCGGCGTCACAATTTATTTATTGCAAAAGAAAATTGATTTTACAAAATAAAAATTAACAATCCGTTAAATATAAGAAGCAGACCGTTCATTTTGAACGTGTCTGCTTTTACTTTTATGTGAAATACTCAAGTTTGGCATTCGGAAAAAATTTTTCCATGTAACTGTAAAGCTTTTCTTTCATTTCGTCCTCTTCGTTCTTTTGATAAATATACTTACTGATTCCGTATTTACCCCATTTTACACGTCTTACAGATTCATCCAGTTTCAGCTTTGTCTTCGGATAGTTTTTATTAATCACGTTTTTAGCGGCCTTTGTAAAACGGTGCTGAATAAATTCAAATGTAATATCTTCGCGGACGTCTTGGGGGAGTTCAGCATCAAGTCGTTCAAACATATGATAATAGCCATCCTGCCATCCATCATGAAGGTAAATTGGCGCTACGATAAATCCAAGAGGATAACCGGCTCTCGCTACTTTGCCGGCTGCTTCGATCCGCTGAGCGAGCGAGGAAGTACCGGGTTCAAAGTTTTTTATGACATAATCCGCATTAATACTAAAACGAAATCTTGTATGGCCATTATGTTTTGCATCGAGTAAATGATCAACATGATGGAATTTTGTAACGAACCTTAATCTACCCAACTCGGTTTCGCCGAAATGCTCTATCGCTTTCTTTAATGAATGTGTTAAGTGATCCAGCCCTACAATATCGGAAGTACAGGCCGCTTCAAACCGTGTGATTTCAGGTGCACGTTCTTCAATATACCGATCTGCTGCTTCAAATATTTCCTCGACATTCACATATGTCCGAATGTACGGTTTGCTTCCCATTGTTGTTTGTAAGTAGCAATAATGGCAGTGACCCATACATCCTGTAGCAAGTGGAATAGCATATTCAGCAGATGGCTTGGACGTATCGAATTTCAGAGTTTTGCGAATACCAACGACAAGTATAGATTTTGCGATTCGATATTTTTGCAAATCATTGTCTCCGGGGAAGTTACGTATTTGGTTATGGGAGGTTGTATAACGTATCTCAATACCTAAAGCTTCAAATTTTTCTTTTAGTTCTTTGCCGAGTGGATAATCCAATGCTTTCGGTTCGAAATATACAAGCTGCGGTACGAAAGGTTTATTCATGTTTTTTGCACAACACCTTCCTTTTATATTTGCTTTAGTTTGCCTTAAGAAAGAAACAAATATGAGGTGGTAATTATTGCAGTAGTAATGTTATTTTTCACTTCCATATGTAATTTTCTCAAAAAAAAAAAGACTCCTTGTAATTCGCTAATCAGTCTTAAACCAACCAGTATCCTAAGTCCGAGTGTCGAGTGGAGTCTTGTTGAAAATGTATAAAATTAAAAATAATGATGAGTGAATGGTGATTCTAAAAGAGGGGTACATGTTTGCTTTGTCATATTGTATTGCTTAACTGGCATCAATTCACTTTTCTCAATCATCGCGATACGATCTAATACGTCATTCGTTAGCTGCTTTGAACTTGTAGAAACGACTAGATTCAGCAATCCGAGCAGTGCTGCAAAATCGAAAACTTTAAAGCGGTATCCTAGTGGAATCGCTGGTACACCGGCAGCCATTGAAAGCATGTTTGCATGGAGTTTAAAGTTTATCGTTGCAGTACACGTTGATAATTTATGAATCATTTGTTGTTCGGTATAAATGTTTTTATCTAACTGAACATTTTCTGTGTCGCCGATTTTATTATAAAGTCTTTCGCAATGGGATCGATCGTCTGACCACATCGTATAAATCAGTATTTTATAACCCTTTTCAATTAGTCTTTTTACTGCTGCGACTAATTGTTCTTCTACTAAACTTTCATTGGCACCGTACAGACGGTTAAATGTCGTTCCCCAATTGATCCCGATTAGTTTGTCTTGGATATGAGGTTTTATTGTGTCTTTATTTTGT
Source organism: Solibacillus sp. FSL R5-0691 (assembly GCF_037974225.1). GTDB lineage: Bacteria > Bacillota > Bacilli > Bacillales_A > Planococcaceae > Solibacillus. Next base: position 3,087,870 of record NZ_CP150231.1, on the reverse strand, counting down.
AATAGTAAAGCAGGATCTCCGATTATTTTAACTTTTTCCGATTTTTCTTTCCCAACCATAATTTCGATCGCCTTTTTTGTTAAGGGACCTCGGACGCCTATAAAAAGTGCATGCTCCAAAACTTCTTCCAGTACATCGATATCTTTTTGTTTAAAGTTTTGTTCCAAAGAAGTCAGCTGATCATTTATCAATAAATTCAGGTTTGACTCTTCAATCCAGTCTAACCCTGATCCCCAGATGAGTACGGACTTTCCTTTATGAATAGCGTTTTGAAGAATTTGAAGATAGCCAGGCAATAATAAGGAGCCTCCGCCAAGTACAACCGTATCAAACTCATCGAGATTTTTTAAATCCGTTCCGGGCATTGATGGCTTAACAGTGATTTTTTCCATATCCAAGTATTTAGTACATGTATCTCTGAAAATATGCCATAACAGTTCATCACCCAGGTTATTAAATCCGATCCAGCCTATATATAAAACCTTTTTCATTTTTTCATCCCACCTTTTCTCGTTTTGGAATAAACCGCCAATGTTTCTTTTACTACATTATTAATATTAAATTTTTCCTCAGCTATTTCTCTGGCTTTAATTCCGTTTAGTTTTAGGCGATGTTGATCCTTCAAGACTTTATTCAAATCATCACGTAATAAATGTCTGCTGCAAGTTGCTTTAGAACCATGATCTCCAAAATAATGACTCCATGCATCTTCAAAATTGTTCACATCTACAATCCCGAAATATCCATGGTTGCCGACAGCAACTACTTGCTTTTCTGAAGCCATAGCCTCTAAAGCTACACGGCCTGTGCCTACAACGCAATCAGCTGCAGAGTAATAGGGATGCAGATTTTTTTGTTCTCCAACGATATGAATAAAAGCTCCATCACACATTTCTTCAATCATTCGAGCCAATGTTTTTATCTCGTTCAATTTATTACCATCACCAACTACAATGACATGAAGATTAGGGATAGTATTTAATTTAAGATCTTTGCAGGCTCTTAAAAAAATAGAACAAACTTGTGCTTTTGCCCATGTGATTCTGCTCGCATAGAGAAGAACGGGAGCATCTTTAGGTATTTTTAATTCACTTCTTATATCTTTTACTTGGGAATTTCTTGGGTAATCGTTTAAATTGATTCCATTTGGTATTAAATAAGGGTTTTCTATTTCAAATGTTTTTACATAATTGCATAAAGGAGGGCTTACACAGATGACTGCATCGGATAATTTAAGGAGTTCCTGTATTTCATGATTTGGATAATATGTTCCGTGTATCGTGATGATCGTAGGGATATTTCTATTTTCAGCAGCTCTTCCTGCTAAATATCCGGAAGGCGTCTGATGAATATGAACATGGGTAATATTTTCGTGCTCAATAATTTTTTCAAGTTCTTTCACTAATGCCAATTCATGATTTTTTTCTAAAGGAATTGTTTTTGGAAACTCGATTGAGTAAATAGGGCAATTTAATGTTTCAAATGCCTCAACTAAACTACCGGTTTTATTTGCAGCAATCGCCACAAAGATATTATTTTTAACTAGTTCTTTTGCCAAGCCTAATACATGGGTTTCGGTTCCTCCGATATATAAAGCATCTATCACTAATAAGATCCTTTCATCAGCCACTCTTATCACCTCCATAAAAAGTTTTGGAACGTTGTTGCTCATGTTTCCGATAGTAATATAAAATTTCCTTCAGATTTTCTATTTTTAATTTTGCATTTAAAAATTTTACGATGAATTCATAGTCTTCTGCTCCGACAATTCTTCGAGTGGGGCCGCCAAGCAAATCAAAAACTTTTCCGCGAAATAAAATTGTTCCGTGACAGACACAGTGAACACCTGCTTCGTAACATTTTCTAATTGACTCGCCATACTTCAACCAGTCGGCAACTTTACCGAGTGATTCCAAGTTACCGTCATAAAATACTTGGTAATTTGATCCGACTAAATCGTAATCGGGATTGTTTAACAAAAAATCCACTTGCTTTTCAAAACGCAGAGGGTGCGAAATGTCATCTGCATCATTAACGGCAATATACTCGCCGGAACTCATAAAATAGCCGATTGTCAGAGCTCCTGCAAAGCCTGTATTTACAGGTAAATTACATACAATAACCGGAAAAGGGGGGTTGGTATTTTCCAGCCAGTCTTCAACTTTTTTTGATGTATTGTCAGTTGAAGCATCATTTACAAGAATAACCTCCATTTTTTTGTATTTTTGTGACTTAAGACCGTCTAGGCAATCTACTATAAATGGCGCGGCATTATAGCATGGAATAACTACACTTACTAATCCTTCTTGTCTTTCCTTCATACTTCTCACCTCAGTAGTATGATATGAATCTTATTTCACAATAATTGTGCGACATAATTAGATTTTTTTGGGAATCTTGAAAAATAGAATAATTACCCAAACAAGTTTCTCCGGCAAACATATCCTTTTAACATAACATCATAAAGGGGGGTAAATATGTGGCAATTACGTAGAACTCTCGAAACTTTAAAAGGATCGAGTCTTACAGTTGCAACGGAATATGGAAAAGTCACGGGTACTTTATTAGAAGTAAACTTTGACTATATTACACTTTCTTCAAACTCAAATACTCTTTATATTCCGGTAGCGAGTATTAAAAATATAGCTTACTAAAAAGGAGGGGATTAAATTGAATGGCATTTTGTATATTCAGCTCTTGAGGTTATTAAATCAAGAAATAACAGTGGCAGTTGGTGAGGAGCTTGTTACCGGAACACTGGAATCGGTAAATCAAGATTTCCTGACTTTAAAAGAATCTACAGATACGTATGAAAGAGAAAGTAAAACAAGAATTATCGTTTTAGAACAGATCAGCTATATACAAGTACCGATGTTTGGGTAAGCGCGTAAAAGTTGAGGCAATATCTGAAGCAAATGATGAAGGAAAAAACAATCTAAATTGGGACAAGCACCCTGAAGGGATAGCTTAGAAAAACGCAAAAAATATCACTTTACTCCTTAGAGCAAAGTGATATTTTTTATATTAAATTTTAGTTTTATTCAGAGTCCATCATTATCTTCACGATAAGTTGAATTAATTAAAGGGTTCTTCCGCCCTCATTTTCCCAACGGTTCATATCGCTGCTTTCTTCAATGACATTGGGGTTTGCATCTTCGTCAAAGGGATGGAAATTTGTACATGCCACAATAGAGCTTACCATTTCCAGCAATGTCATTTATCATCATCCTTTTTGATTATCGTTCTACTCTAGTATATGCGGAATTGAAAGAATCGTTCGACTCCCAATAAAGCTAAGGATATCAACATTCTTACCTATCCCGATTGAGGAAAGTATAAATTGCCTCTACAAATTCTTTTTTAGGATACGTAAAATATAATTCGGTCGCTAACCGAACCGTATCACCGAAGAAGAAACGTTCGTATTGTGTTTGCCTCGTTCCAAATGAACTCATCGTTAGATCCCAAGCTAACCGGAATATTCTCACCCGTTCTTCAGCAGGTTTAGTTGCGGCTTGAAGATATTGGTCCAAATCGGCTCTGATGGGGGATTGAAATGCTTTTTCTGTTGGTAACGTAATTATTCCGCTTGCACCGATAAGCTGAATAATTTCAGTGAGCCGTGGATAAATCTTCGAAAACGTATAACCGGCAACTTTTAATGGGAAAATTACTGGTCGCAAATAGCCATATTCATCAAGTGCTGCATCATTCTCCGATTTCTCCAATAATGCCTTCATCGTTTCCAATCCTGCAATAATTTCTGTCATCTTTTCATGGATATGCTGATATTCATATACTTTGATCGTTTCGATGAGGAGTTCGGCAATTCCTAATATAAATTCCGTTTTCGCAATTTGCCTGATTAAAACTTGATACTTGGCAAAATGATTAAAGGCACTGTGAATAAGGAATTTTTCTGCAACCTCCACATTGTTATAAAAAAAGACCCGTTCCCATGGCACTAAAACATTGTCAAACACAACGATGGAATCCATTTCTTCATATTTAGAACTTAAAGGATGGTCAAATGCAGACTCTCCGCCTATAAAGGAATCTCTGCAAATGAATTTTAATCCTTTCGTATTCGATGGGACCGCAAACGAAAAAGTTTCATCTTCGCCGAATACAAGCTTACCGACATTAAATACAAACACCTCATCGGTTAAACCGCCTTGTGTCGCTAACAGGCGTGCACCTTTTATAATAAGGCCATCTTCAGTCTCCGCGACAACCCTTGCAGAAATCGGTTCATTTGTATTTTCAATATAACTTTGAGAACGATTAACTTGAGGTGTTATAAATGTATGGGTAAGCGATAGATCATTTTCCCTCACCATTTCAAAAAATGCGCGGAGATTATCTGGGAAACAGTTTTCTTGGCCTTCAAGAAGTGCTGCAGTTGAGGTGAACCCCATTAAGACAGAATTTAAATAATCGGGACTTCTTCCTAGAATTCCATGTGTATGTTTCGCCCAATGTTCCATCATTTTGCGCCTTTTTATTAACTCCTCTTTCGTTTTAGGCATCAAATAAGAAAGGCCGACACGTTTTCCTGAAAGGGGGGATACGAAAGTCATTTCATCAATTATTTTAGGGTCATGCTGTAAATCATAGAGGGAAGCTTTCGTCTGAATAAGACCTTTAAATACGGGATGTTCAGATAACGGTCCTTCCACCTTTTCTCCGTCCAGCCATATTTCATTATTTAACGAATTTAATCGGTTAATATAACTTTCACCATTAATTGCACCCATTCATCCACTCCTTAAGATTCATGATGATCGTCCAGCCATTTACTTACTTATATGCAAATACAGGCTTGAACTAAAACAAGGCATGTTTATATATACGCAACATATGTGAAGTCTGACAGTAAAGTGCTTTGTGACGAGTAAATTTTAAAAAAGAGGCTAAGAGGGGTGAATCATTCTTTTTATGAAGAGACAAAAAAACATCCGTATTGGACGTGTATTTACACAGTCAAAACGGATGTCTACTATAATTTTAATGGATAAATATTTTAGTTGACTTAGAGCAAAATTTCATTTTAACCTAACGGAAAATAAAATGTCAATAATTTTTTTTGTATTTTTTGATAAAAAATGTTATAATGGTCTTACAATTGTTTTCGGTGCGTATTATGTATTTCTTTGTACTTTTTTATTCACTATAAAGGATGCGTTTATATGTACTTTTTTTATTCAAGAGAGCAAAAATTTTAACAGTTGTCAAAGCTCTAAACGGGGTTAATTATTGACCGGCAATTGAACGTAACTGTGTTTTTATTTTACAAGGAGGATTTAAATAATGAATCTAATCAATAAAAAAGTTACACATAAGCATTTCGGAATGGGTAGTATCGTTAAACAGAATGAATCTAGTATTGAAATACATTTTGCATCGGAAAGTAAAAAATTCGTTTTCCCTGATGTATTTGGAAAGCACTTAGTACTTCACGATAAAGATGATGTGCAAACACTCGAAAAAATTATTCAGAAAAAAGAATTAGAACGAAGAGAAGAAGAGTGGCAAAAAGAAGAGAATTTAAAACTCCAACGTAAAAACCAGGAAATTCGTTTAATACATGAAAAACATATGAAAAATTTCAAGCTTCACCCAGAGTCACAATTAGTTTTCTGGTGTGATGATGAAGAAAAACGAACTGCCTTTTCAGATTGGAAGGTTTTTTCGGGATTAACGAAAAGCGGTGTAAATAAAGGGAAGCCTGTAAAACCGATTCGCCTGCATTTAAACAGTGCTGTTTTGTTAACGGCAGTAGATGAAAATTCTTCTGAAAAAGAACGACGTATTTTAGGTATGTATATGGTAGAGGAGAACTTTATCGGGAAATTGAGTGAAGATGGATATATTCCGGCACATTCAAAGTACCGAATTGAACTGACTGAAGAGGAAGCAGAGAAGATGCTGTTCTGGAACTATTACGTAAACGAAAAGTTCACTCATAAAATGACATGGAATACTGGTAAACATCGCTATTTCAACAATTTATGGATGGCTCAAATTTTACGTGATATCATCTCCTTGAAAACAGATCCTCAGGAAAAAGAGCTTGCTCAGCAATTCTTCACACATTTCTGTAAAATGAATGATATAACAGCAAGTGAATTGCCACAGCCTAATGGTGCCTTGAAGCGTATATAAATTATATAAAAAGAACGAATTCCAAGGGATTCGTTCTTTTTTGTCGTGTACATTGCTATTGATTTAATCAAATATATAGCGGATAACTTCCATTGCCTGATCAACAGTTTCCACCGTTACATTTGCTTTATTGGATAGCTCTTTTAAAGGGTGAATTAAAGACTCGGGACGGATGATGATTGTCGGTTTGTCCATAGCAATTGCTGTACTTACATCCATAGCAGTATTCCATTGTTTATATTTCTCTCCGAATAATGCAATGACGATATCCGCTTTCTGCATTAATACCTGAGTCCGGAAGTTATTAATATCAGAAGCAGCATTGTCTTTGTAATATGGTGATGGTTGGATACCTAATATTTCCTCGCCAATATTATCTGACCGGTCATGATCTGTCTGAGGTGCTACAAAGTGAAGCGGAAGATTTTTTTCCTTCGCCTTTTGTGCAACTTCTTCACGCCAATTATCATGAATTTGTCCTGCTAAGTAAACGGTTAGTTCCATATGAATGCCTCCTCTATGATTTGCCTTATATTCATACTAACGAATTCACCTATATAATTGAAGTAAACCCTCCGATAAAGGATGGGAGAATGCAGTCCTGAAATTATGATATGGTTGTAGAAGAGTATAAATAAAAAAGAATAATTTAAAGGAGGTACCCAATGAAAATTGGTATAATTGGCGCCGGTGCAATTGCTCACTTTCTTTTGGAAGAAATAAATGAAAAGCTGCAAGAAAACTTACGCATTACGAGTATCTTTGTAAGGGATACGGAAAAGCATAAATTGCTGGAATCCACTTATGGCATCAAGCTGTACACAGAAATTGCTGCATTTTTAGATTCAGATATTGATATAGTAGTGGAGGCCGCAAATATTGAAGCAGTTCATACATTGCTCCCTTCTGCAATCAGAAAAAAGGATGTTGTCGTCATTAGTATTGGTGCTTTGGTGGAAGAAACACTTCTGGCAGAGCTAAATAACTTAGCGAATGAATACAACAGAAGACTTTACTTGCCATCAGGCGCGGTTGGCGGATTGGATTTACTGCAAAATGCACATGCGCTTGGTACAGTAACATCCGTCGAGCTCACAACACGTAAGCCGGCAAGCTCATTAGTTGATGAAACACTTGAGGAAGCGAAGGTAATATTTGAAGGGAATGCGGCAGAAGCGATTAGCCGTTATCCGAAAAATATGAATGTATCAATTGTACTTGCAGTGGCGAGTATTGGGTTTGAAAAAACTAGAGTCACATTAGTGGCAGATCCGAAAATTGATAAAAATATTCATCATATTGAAGTTACAGGAGACTTTGGAGAGGCAACATTTACTATTAAGAATAACCCGCTCCCTGCAAATCCGAAAACGAGTTATTTAGCAGCGATGAGTATTTTAGGAACGCTAAAAAGGATTAACGGGAAGCTGCTTATCGGTTAATGGAACGTAAAATTATTCTATTTATTAAAAGACTGCTTTTTAAATCATCTGCTTTTACTTTTATATATGATTTACGCTAATATTGTTAGAGGAAATTTAAAAGAAATAAAGTTGATTGTTTGTAATGAGAGGAATTGAACTTAACATATGAAAGAGAATTTTTGGCAGGAGCTACCAAAACCTTTTTTTGTGCTCGCGCCGATGGAAGATGTAACAGATTTAGTATTTCGTCATGTAGTTGCCGAAGCAGGAAGACCGGATGTATTCTTTACGGAATTTACTAACTCGGAAAGCTACTGTCATCCTGATGGGATCAAAAGCGTCCGTGGCCGCTTAGCATTTACAGAAGATGAACAGCCGCTTGTAGCCCATATTTGGGGAGATAATCCTGAGAATTTCCGCAAGATGAGCATCGGGATGGCGGAATTGGGCTTTAAGGGAATCGATATTAACATGGGGTGCCCGGTACCGAATGTTGCGGGACGCGGAAAAGGCAGCGGTCTGATTTTACGTCCGGATGTGGCAGCAGAACTAATCGAAGCTGCTAAAGCAGGCGGTTTGCCGGTAAGCGTGAAAACACGACTTGGCTATAAAGAAATCGATGAGTGGAAAGAATGGCTTACGCATATTTTGAAACAGGATATTGCAAATCTTTCCATCCATTTACGTACACGTAAAGAAATGAGTGCTGTTGATGCACATTGGGAACTTATCCCGGAAATTAAAGCGTTGCGTGATGAGATTGCACCAAATACATTATTAACAATTAACGGTGATATTCCGGACCGACAAGTTGGTTTGGAACTTGCGGAAAAGTACGGGATTGATGGAGTGATGATTGGACGCGGTATTTTCAAAAACCCATTTGCTTTTGAAAAAGAGCCAAAGGAGCACAGTCCTGAGGAGTATCTGGATCTTCTGAAGCTACAGCTTGATCTGCAGGACAAGTATGCCGAAGAACTTCCTCGTTCAATGTCAGGACTTCACCGCTTTTTCAAGATTTATGTTAAAGGGTTCCGAGGTGCCGGCGAACTGAGAAACCAGTTAATGAATACAAAGTCTACAGACGAAGTGCGTGCGTTGCTAAATAGTTTTGAATTAAATAAAGAATAAAAAATGGCATGGTTCCGATAAATGGAATCATGCTTTTTTGTTACTAAGGCGATTTCTAAATCAAAAAACAATTAAATTTAATAAAAGTTTTTTGTTTGATTTTATTGTACGGAATTATTTTTTTAAAATAATATTAATTTGTTATATAACAATATTTGATGAATAAAAATACTATATATATGCAGGTAATATGGTAGGTAATGTATATTTTATTCTATAAATTCATTTCTATTATGGAATCTAAATATTTGGAATACTATTGCTTTTTTTCTTAACCTAAGTAAAAATGTAAAAGAGTATAGCGCAATAGCATCACAAAAAATGGATTTATATTATTTACAAGTAGAAATTAGGGGGTAACGTATTGTTTTCAACAACTTGGAATCGGTTATGGGAAATGCATGATCAAGTAAAAGACATGTTTACTTTTTTCATAAAACCAAATTCTTCAAAGGTCGTATCAAAGGGAGTTACCGGTAATCACCAAAATGAGAACTCAGGTAATGGTGGTGGGTATACGCCACGCAGTTATACAACAGCTCAGATGGTTGGTCTGTTTTTAGGCCCGCTACTCTTTATTTTAACTTTGCTTTTCTTTCAGCCAGAAGGTCTCTCAACAGAAGCAAGAGGCGTATTGGCGAGTACAATTTGGATTGCAACATGGTGGATTACCGAAGCGATACCGATTCCGGCAACATCTTTATTGCCGCTCGTATTGTTTCCGTTAACAAATAGCCTAGACATGAAAGTAACAGCATCTTCATACGGGGATGAAACAATCTTCCTGTTTATGGGAGGTTTTATCATCGCTCTTGCAATGGAAAAATGGAACTTACATAGACGAATTGCTATTTCGATTATTTCAATGGTCGGTACAAATATGGACCGAATTGTTCTTGGATTTATGATTTCGACAGGATTTTTATCGATGTGGATTTCCAATACCGCTACTGCGATGATGATGATTCCTATTGGACTTGCCATCATCAATCAAGTGGCGGATGGATTAAAAAATGATCCTTCGATTGATACATCTCCGCACCGGTTTGCTTTTGGTAAAGCATTGATGCTAGGGATTGCATACTCTGCGTCAATTGGGGGGATCGCCACTTTAATTGGTACACCGCCAAATACATTGCTTGCGGGTGCAATTAATAAAATGTACGGCATTGAACTGTCATTTGCTGGATGGATGTTATTCGGTGTACCATTTGCATGGATTTTTATTTTTGTTACATGGATTTACCTTGTTAAGATCGCGTTCCCGTCAAAATTAAAAACATTGCCGGGTGGAAGCGCAGTTATTGATAAACAGAAAAGAGATCTTGGAGCAGCATCAATCGAAGAGAAAATTGTATTCGTTGTGTTTGCATTAGCGGCGTTTTCTTGGATTACCCGCACATTTTTACTTAGTAAATTTGTTGATGGATTAACAGATGGTATGATTGCCATAATTTTCGCGATTGTGTTATTTGCGATTCCTTCTGTTAATCGTAAAGGTGAGCGCTTAATGGATTGGCCGACAGCAGTAAAATTACCGTGGGGCATACTGCTTCTATTCGGAGGAGGTCTTGCCATTGCTTCAGGTTTCGTAGGCACTGGCTTATCTGAGTGGATTGGTACACAACTTATGGGGCTTGAAGGTGTAAGCGTTATCGTATTAATCTTCCTGGTAGCAGCTCTTGTTCTAGGTTTAACGGAGATAACTTCGAACACTGCAACAGCTTCTATGATGTATCCGATTATGGCAGCACTTGCTGTAGCATTAGGCGTTCATCCATATGCATTGATGATTGCTGCTAGTGTAGCTGCATCATGTGCCTTCATGCTTCCGGTAGCAACACCGCCAAATGCTGCAGTATTTGGATCAGGTTATATTAAGATTAAAGATATGATGAAGGCTGGGTTTGCATTGAATATATTCGGTGTAGTTTTTATAACCCTATCCATTTACTTCCTGATTCCAGTTCTGTGGGATATCGATTTAAATTCAGTTCCTGAAATATTTAAAGTAATGAATAAGTAGTATATAGAAGGTGGAATCGTGAGTAACGATTTCATCTTTTTTTGTGGCGCATGAATGCTTCTACATATATTATTTCAATTCAACCATACTGATAATAAATATTTAAGTTGCAGGTGACACGATGAAACGAAAAGTAATAGTTGCGATGATTTTAATTGTTGTTATCTGTGCTAGTTTCTTATTAGCGCTTTCAATTTCCCCACTAAAAAAACTGGAAGGTCGAATAATGAATAACACGAAAAAGCCTGTAGTATTCATTGTCATAGATTCACTGATGAATGAACAATTGCAAAAAGTGATTAAAGAAGGTGATGCACCAGCTTTAGCCTATTTAATGAAAAATGGACAGCTTCATCAGGAAATGATTAGCTCCTATCCGACGATGTCCGTCACGATTGATAGTACACTATTAACCGGTACATACCCAAATCAGCATAAAGTACCGGGATTGATTTGGTTTAAAGAAGGAGAGAATCGCATAATTAGTTATGGAAGCGGAATTAGTGAAATATGGCATAATGGTATTAAAAATGTGGCACTTGATAGCGTTGTCCACCTAAATGACAGCCATTTAAGTAAAGATGTGAAAACACTACACGAAGAATTGACAAAGAGGAACCTTTCTTCCGCTTCGATAAATGGTCTGTTATATCGGGGGAATTTTCAGCATCGCCTTAATGTCCCGGGACTCATTACTATGGCGGATCTTTTACCTAAGGAGATTCATATCAATGGCCCCACGGTTTTTTCGCTTGGAACATTAGCGCAATACAGTACAGAAAATAATCACCATAATTTTATATGGCAGCGTCTAGGTGTCAATAATGAGTTTACGGCAAATGAATTGAGATATTTAATTCAACAAAAGAAGTTGCCGTCTTTTACGCTCGCTTATTTACCCGATGCGGATGCTCCCATACACAAATATGGTCCAGATTATATAAAGGGTATAAAAAAAGTGGATCAGGCTGTACAACACATTTTAAATAGCTTTCCTTCATGGGAAGATGCTATTCAGGATGTAACGTGGATTGTATTGGGCGATAGTGGTCAGTCTTACATACTAGATGATAAAAATACATCACTGATTGACTTGAATCAAGCATTGGAAGATTATACTTTTTGGGAGAGAAAAAATCCGAATGCCCAACTTGCAATTGCCGTTAACGAGCGTATGGCTTATATTTATGCAATCGATGAGCAAGTTGAGCTATCCGAAATCGTGAATATTTTAAAAGAGGATGAGCGAATTGGTTTTATCGCATGGAAAAATGGACAAACAAACTATGTTGTTAGTCCACATAGTGATGGAAAGTTGGAATTTTCACCAAAAGGTAAGTACGTAGATGATTATAATCAGTCATGGCAAGTTGCAGGAGATATCTCAATTCTGGATTTAAATATATCGAAAGAACAACATATTGTTTATCAGGATTACCCGGATGCACTTGCAAGGCTTCATGGAGCGCTTCATTCACAGGAAGGGCGTTTTATTATCGTGGATGCTAAACCTTCTTATGAGTTTATTGAAAAGCATAGCCATAATCATGCGGGTGGTGGAGCTCATGGCTCACTTCACAAAGTAGATTCGACTGTTCCGATTATCGTAACTGGGACAAGTGTATTACCTGAATCTGATCGTTTAGTTGATATAAAAAAGTGGATACTTCAATTACTGGGTGATTCATAACAAAAAATCATCCGGTTTTTTATTGAAGATTTTTACCAAACTGGAGACCAGGTTTTTAAAAATTGTGCTGTCCGTTCTTTTCCGATACTCATTAATTTATTTTTAGTCGCCTCATCTAAATCGAATTGGGTTGCACTATATTCTTCAACCGGTATAAAGATAATATCTTTCTCATGTCTACGGGAAATATAACGATTATCATGTGCAGTTTGCATCGTAGAGAATAATGCTTCAAAAAGTTGAATCCCATTATTAATATCATGCGGCTTCATATCCTCGCTTGAACTACTAAGTTTCATGCCGAGAACAGGCCGCTCCTTATTTCCATTATCGTAAATCCACATTGGAAAATTACTTAAAACGCCGCCATCTACAATAACAGACTCTCTTTTCCCATTTTTTAAGTAGACAGGTTCAAAGAAGAAGGGAAGACCGCAGCTCATCCGTAATGCACGGGAGACCGGGAAACTGTTTGGATCAATATCGTATTGATGTAAATCTTCGGGGAGCACTAAAATCTTGCCGTTCGTTAAATCGGAAGCTACCAGTTTTAAACTCCCTTTTGGTAAGTCTCCGAATGTGTAGATGCCTTTTGTCGCCAGCTTTTCGAGAAACCAGTTTTCCAGGGATTTTCCGCGATACAATCCCATCCTTTTATATAAATTAAGCCATTTTAAAAATGGAAGTTCGATGATGAATTTAGGAGGATCGAGTAAAACTTTTAAATTCAGCTCATCAAAAATCTCCTCAAGTTCTTTCGTGTTAAAGCCTGCCGCGATAAAAGTGGCTAATATGGCACCAGCACTTGTACCGGCTACACGTTCGAATTTGACCCCTTTTTCCTCAAGCGCCTGAATGGCACCGACATAGGCAAAACCTTTAATTCCGCCGCCTGAAAAAACCCCGTCGACAATCATTCGTTCTCTCCTTTCTTTTATTGATAAATCCAATGTAGGATTTGAAAGTTTAGCAAACTGAAACGATCGTTAAATCTGTCGTCATAACAGTATATGTCGGTGAAAAGAAAATGGGTTTATTAATTAAGGAACAAAGTGAACAGATGATTTACTTTTTGAGGAAATTATAGTTTGTGGGTTAAAAGGTTTTTGTTAATAGGTGGTGGAACATCTGTGTTCCGGGGACGGGAGAAGGCATTGCAATGATGTGATTATTTAATAGTTTAGTTAGTACATGTCCGAAACTTTATTTCGGACATGTTTTTTAGTGTTCCTGTATAAACAGGACCTTCTCGAAGTCGCATTCTTTGCAAACGAGTAAATGTGGACAAATCTCCTCTTTGGCGGTATTTGGATAGCCATCAAAAAGCTTAACGGTATCTTCATCATTATAATGTCCGTACGGATCTGAATAATCGGCTACCTTTCCTCCATCTTGCAGCGGATTGTTACATGTCGGACAGCCTATACTGACTTTTTCTAATGCATTGCATAACGGGCAAATCGCCATAAGCACACCTCTATTTTCATCGTTTATATGTAATATGTCTCTTTCACGCCCATAAATAAACACAAATAATCAATGAAGTTATTTTTATGAATTCTTTACTAACATTGGGCTATGATTTAGAGAATCTAGGCGAATAACTTGATAACCCAAAAAATATATATTGTTACTAGGCGCTCACAACCTTTCTTTTCTCTCCATATGCTAAGTAAAAAAGGAAAAGAGGTAGAGTATGGGGATTGAAATAACAGCTCTCCACTGGATCTATGTTGTTTTCATCATGCTGATCATTATCTTTATGGTAAGACGGCTGGATACAACATTGATTAGTATTGTGGGGATTTTCGTTATTGCTTTCGTCGCGACAGGGGATTTTGTTTCTTCAATTGGCGGGGTTTTTAATAGCTTTATTTATGCGATAACCGAACTTTTATCTACTATTTTAATTATTTCAATTATCGTTGCGATGAGCCGGGTACTTACTAAAACGGGGATCAATGAAGTAATGATCGCCCCTTTCACAAAGATTATTAAAAACCCGACACTAGGGTTTTGGACAATCGGGATATTAATGATGATCATTTCCTGGTTTTTCTGGCCATCACCTGCAGTAGCGCTGCTCGGAGCGGTTTTATTACCTGTAGCGATAAGGGCGGGACTGCCGGCATTAGGTGTGGCGATGGCAATGAACTTATTCGGTCACGGGATTGCTTTATCCAGTGATTTTATTATTCAAGGTGCACCGAAGTTAACGGCTGATGCTGCCGGACTTCCTGTAGGAGATGTCATATCGGCAAGTATACCTCTTGTCATTACGATGGGGGTTGTGACGACAGCAGTAGCATTTTACTTTTTGAAACGTGATATGAAGCGAGGCACTATCCCTTTAGTAGGAACGTATGATAATAGTACGGAGCAAGAGCTGGAACAATCGGAAAATCTTCTATCGATGACTCAGAAAAAATTCTTCGCTCTTTTAATTCCGGTTGCATTTGTACTGGATGTTGTAGCAATGGCTATTTTTGACCTTCAAGGGGGCGACGCAACAGCTTTAGTAGGAGGCACTTCTGTATTTATCCTGCTGATTCTATGTGTTATTGCTTATAAAAAGAAAGGGCTCGACGAAACGACAAGCTACTTTATTAAAGGATTCCAGTTTGGTTTTAAAGTTTTCGGACCGGTTATCCCGATTGCAGCATTTTTCTATTTAGGGGATGCAGGTTTCCTTACGATTCTTGGTAATCATCTGCCTGAAACTTCACACGGTATTGTGAATGACCTTGGGATGGGACTGGCGGCGCTTGTACCGCTAACAACGGAAATTGCAGTCGTGACATTGACTGGTGTCGGGGCAATTACAGGGCTGGACGGCTCAGGATTCTCAGGGATTTCTTTAGTCGGATCACTAGGTAATTTATTTGGAACTGCAATTGGAGAAGGGACAGCTACATTGACTGCGCTTGGCCAAATTGCGGCCATTTGGGTAGGTGGCGGGACTCTTGTTCCATGGGCGCTTATTCCTGCGGCAGCCATTTGTAATGTTAGCCCGTTCGAACTTGCTAGAAGAAATCTTGTTCCGGTAATCATCGGTTTAATCGTGACGACGATTGTAGCGCTTTTCATTATTTAATATTGGAAAGGGACATCTAAAATTTTTTGCGCAGGACCTCACAACAAGTCTGAAAAGGAATGTACTATATTTTGAACTTAAAAATATAGTACATTTTCACTTAACATCAACCGTTAGTCGCCAATCTGCCAAGCGGACCAGATTCGTCGATAATATCTGCCAAATCAAATACGGAAATCGGAAACATTGGCAGGCCAACAACATAAGGGGTAATCTCATATAACTGAAAATAAATAACGAGTGTTTTATCGGCAATATAGAAATCCTGATCCGGACTTATACCCGGAAAATCACCTAATGTAGGCAGATCCCGCTCCTGGATTTGAATATCGACAAGAGCAGAAAGTCTTCTTACATAATTGGCGCCAGGTTTAAATAAATCCTTGAGTGTACATAGCTTCTTTTTTTCTATATCAAATGTCAGTGATTCAATTGTCGTCATCCCGTGTGCGGCCTTTTCATGATACGTATAATTGGATAGGCTCAAGCTTAATACTTGCCGCTGATTATTTTTTATTTCATATAGCCCCAGCATTTCTTCTACAGTTGTCGGCATATCGCCAACTTGCTGTGCAATCTGTTTTTTTACTAGCTCCTTAATCGCCTCATTCATCTCATTTTCCCATGAATGATCCCACTTGTAAGTAACATGGGGATAATATACCAACTGATTCGGTCCATAATCTAATCGAACAGTACTAACCGGCATTGGACCAATTTGAAGAATAGTTTCACTTCCTTCACCGTTTTTTTGTTGAATAAAAACATGCAACTAACCCTGCATACTGTTATTTATATGTAGGGTATATAACTTTATGAAAGTGTTGGTCTCAAAAGATAAGGAGTAGAGTAATTTCATAAAATGAATATGAAATCCAAATGGTTAAAGAAAAACTTTTATGGGAGTAGTGATGATTGGAAAAACAAAATAGTAAGTACAGGTGGATAGTATTTGTTTCGGTATTGCTTACGTATTTATTGATGGCCAGTCAGCGGACAGCACCCGGTTTAATTACGGATCAGCTGATGCACGACTTTAATATTACTGCTACGACAATCGGTTTAATAACAGGGGTGCAGTTTTTTGTCTATACAAGTCTGCAAATACCAATGGGAATTTTGGCGGATCGCTTCGGTCCTAATTTCTTTCTTATTTGTGGTGCGGTCCTTACCGGAGTCGGGACAATAATTTACAGTGTTGGAACGCATGAGTCGGTATTATTTATTTCAAGGATTTTTACCGGAATAGGGGATGCGACAATTTGGGTCAATATGATGCTTATATTAGGCCAATGGTTTTATAAGAAGGAATTTGTCCGTTTAGTCGGTTTCGCCGGGATGACAGGCAGCTTAGGGTTCTTATTGGCAACTGTTCCATTTTCGGCTTGGATTGGACTTTTGGGATGGAGATGGGCATTTTTCTCGTTAGGACTTCTTGTAAGCATGTGCGGGATACTGCTATATATGATACTCATAAAACAGGCAAAAAGGATTTTTCCTCAAACTATGCCAGTAGTAACGGAGCCCGTTCAACGTGAAAAAACAGCTGGCATCGTGAAAAGGGTTTTTTCAAGCCGGCAAGCATGGGCATTATTTTTATGCCACTTTGGAGTAGTTGGTGGATATGTCGGCTTTATCAGTTCATGGGCTGTGCCATATGGAATGGATCTTTACGAAATGAGCCGTTCCCAGGCGAGTCAGTTAATTATGGTTGGTCTAGTCGGAGCTATTATCGGAGCACCAGTTATAAGCTGGATTGCGAGTATGTATGAATCGATTAAAAAACCTTATATTGCGGTGCAATTGATTGTTTTTTCCAGCTGGTGTATGTTCCTTTTATTTCAAGGGTATCCATCTTTAGTTGGGCTCATCGTTCTTTTCTTCTTGATTGGTTTCGGATATGGGGCGAGTGCATTGACATTTGCTGCTGTGCGTCAGTCGTTCCCGATGACAGAATCCGGCATTGTATCGGGATTTGCCAATACAGGAGGGTTTTTAAGTGCTGTATTATTGCCGATTTTTTTAGGAGCAATTTTGGACTATGTTCAGGCAAGCTCATTAAATATTCAGTCCGGTTATTTTTACGGCTTCATCATTCCGGTTCTGTTTTCTATAGTCGGTTTAATTGGAATTATGCTATACAAAGAAGTACGTGTTCCGGAAACATTGTAGATCTGATTAACTAATAGTTACATAAACAATTATTCATCGTACATCCTAATAGTTGAGGAGGTGGATGAATGAGCGAAAAAAATTTCACACAAGCAGGAACAGATGTTAATGAAGTCAAGCGTTTGAATGCCGCTTCAGGTCCTTCGTATAATGAAACACTTGCTATGCTTGCCAAAGAACAGGAAGTAAAGACGACTGATGAAATGCCGCTTCGCCCTTTAACGGAAAATCTGGAAGTCGACAGTGGTACTTACAAGGTTAATGAAGTGCCTGGCAATGGACAGTTAGGTGGCAACGGCCCGCATTAAATCGTGAATAAAAAGGAAGCTGTCTAAATAAGTGGTATACACTTTCTAGACAGCTTCTTCAAAATTACTTAGTGACGCTTTTCTGCATCTTTTTTACAAATAAAGGTTTTGCAGCAAGTGTCGCTAGAAGACTTGGCTTCTTTTTGTTTAGGGGCTTGCAAATCAAAGTCAGAAGCAAATTCCGACCGCTCTTTTTTGTTGGTTATACTTTCCATATCGATTTCAATTTTTTCGGCCCCACAAAAATTCCCCTTAGCATGGAAAAAGCAATCTGATACAGTACATTTCACCTCTAAAGCTGGCATAGTTTTTCCTCCTCTTTGATTTAGCAATTGTGAAGTAAAAGGCGCATGATTGCTTTCCTTTTGTATCTTCATCATTAATTTGTCCACTCTGAATGTTTTTATGTTCAAATAAAATGGATCAATTAGCTTTATTTGACAACTAGCTTATCCAAAATAAACCTTTATCATTCGCACATTTTAAAATTTTCAAATAGGTACTAAAAATAAACAACAGAAAATATTGCATTAAGTAGCTTAAAATTGTTAAAATTTAGAATATTAAGATATTTGTACAATAAGGGGGATTTTAAATGACAGTTTTACAGGCATTAGTTGACCAAGCTCTGAAGACACCGAATGCAACGGCTATTCAATTTGAAAATGAAGTATGGTCATATGAAGAGCTTTTGAGTAACTCGCGGAAAATTGCTGGTTATCTGATCGACAAAGGTTTTCAAAAAGATGATATTGTAGCAGAGTTTGCGCTCAATTCCCATTTATTTATGGCAGTTTATTATGGTGTGCAGCTCGCAGGCTTAACCGTAATGCCTGTAAATACAAAGCTGGCTCCTCCTGAAGTGGATTTTATTTTTAAGCATTCAGAGGCAAAAATTTTAGTATATGATGAAAAACTGCAAGCGACGATTGATCTTACGACACATGGTTTTCAGGAAATCCTTTCACTTTCAAAAATTAAAGAAATTGTTAACGGAAGTAGCGTTTCTTCAGAACTGCCGCAGTTAGAGCTAGAAGACACGTCCGTTGTGATGTATACATCCGGAACGACAGGAAAACCAAAAGGGGTTATGCTTAGTCACCGGAATATTTTGGAGACAGCGCAAATCTGGTCAGACTCAATGAATATGACGAATGAGGACCGCATGTTTATTTGTACACCTTTGTTCCACTGTGCAGGGAGCCATGTATTTGCGGTGCCGACAATTTATAAAGGGGGATCAGTTCTTATAGAAGAAGCTTTTTCACCGGATCAGACATTGAAAAATCTAGTTGAAACAAAGGCTACTATTTTCTTTGGTGTACCGGCGATGTATTCAATTTTATTGAACAAACCTGAGCTGCAGTCCTATGATTTTAGTCAATTGCGACTGTTCTGCTATGGGGCGGCACCGATGCCGTATGAGCTTGTTAAGCGTCTGAAGGATACATTCCCGAATGTAAAAGTACAGAATTTGTACGGGCAAACGGAAAATACACCTGCAGCGAGTTCATTGCTCGATGATGCAGCACTATTTAAGATCGGTTCAGTAGGTAAACCGTTAGCGCGGACTGAAATTCAGCTGCGTGATGCAAATGGAGATCTTGTGCCATTAGGAGAAGTCGGTGAAATTTGCGTGAAAGGTCCTCAGGTGATGAAGGGATATTTGCGCGCACCGGAAGAAACTGCAAAGTCGATTCAAGATGGCTGGCTGTATACAGGAGATTTAGGCCGTTTTGATGAGGAAGGCTATTTGTATATTGTAGATCGTAAAAAGGATATGATTATCCGCGGCGGTGAAAACATTTACCCGATTGAAGTGGAGGAGGTACTTTACCAAATGCCTCAAATTCTAGAGGCTGCGGTCGTAGGAATCCCTCATGAAGTGTATGGTGAAGTTCCAAAGGCGTTTGTTGTATTGAAAGAAGGCCAACATTTAATAGAGCAGGACGTGCTGGACTATTGTATGACACAGCTTGCAAAGTATAAAGTTCCGTTTGAAGTCGACTTTATCGATCAATTGCCACGTAATGCATCCGGCAAAGTACTGAAACATACGTTGAGACCAAAACAGACAATTTAAAATACGCGAGCCTCGATTTTTTGTCGAGGCTTTTTTTCATGATTAAAATAGGAGCCTTTTTCCTATCCTTTATAAAAACAAGTCCTTAAAGAGTCCAGCTAACAAACCTGCTCTTTCGTCTGGTATAATAGGCGTTAGCAAAACATGATGGAGGCAATTATGGATAATAATGATATTTTAATCCGTGTACGATATGCATTGGATTTGAAAAATAGAGAAATGATCGAAATTTTTAAATTAGGCGGCGTTACGGTTTCACCGGAGGATATGCCGAAAATTTTAACGAAGTCTTTGGAAAAAGATGAGGAAGCACCTGCTGATTATGATCAGATGAAGGTGAATCATAAAAACTTAGAAGCGTTCTTTAATGGATTAATTACTTATAAACGTGGACCGATGCCGAAAAAAGAAGGGCAGCCAGCGCCAGTGCAGGAAAAACCGGACCATGTGAACAACATGTTGCTGAAAAAGCTGAAAGTGGCGTGCCAGCTGACAACAGAAGAGATGCTGGATGTGCTTGATGACGGTGGCATTGCTGTATCAAAAGGCGAGCTTGGTGCCATTATGCGTAAACCGGGTCACCGTAACTACAAAGAATGCGGCGACAACTTTGCCCGTAAATTCCTAAAAGGCCTATCTGTAAGATACCGCGGATAAAATATGAACTGCCTAGAATTTTTCAATTTCTAGGCGTTTTTTGTTTGCTATGAGTAGTAGTAAAGGTAGGACGTTTACGGCATCCCTTTACTGCTGCTATGCGGTTCCCGCCAAAAATCACCGGTATCTAATAAGTACGTAAATAAGAAGGGTTGCTTAGTGAATTATCTTAAGTATACAAACACACAGCTTCCTTTTTACATAAGAAATTTGTTACAATGAGAAGTATTGTTTAGGATCAAAAAAAGGAATGGTGAACGAGCGTTGAAAACTTTTAAGAAAGTGTATATCGAAATTACAAGTGTATGTAATTTAGCATGCAGCTTTTGTCCACCTACAGAGCGAGCAAAAGGATTAATAAAGGTAGAGCAATTTGCTCATATTTTAGATGAAATTAGCGGCTATACAAAATATATATACCTACACGTAAAAGGGGAGCCTTTATTGCATCCGCGCATCGGGCAGTTACTCGATATTGCCCATGAAAAAGGCTTTAAAGTAAATATTACGACAAACGGGACATTAATTAAAAAGAACCGTGAAAAGCTGCTGGGCAAACCGGCACTTAGACAAATAAATTTTTCGCTTCATAGCTTTGATGGGCATGAAGGTTCTGAAAACCGTGAAAAGTACTTAGGCGATATTTTGGAATTTGTACGGGATGTACGAAAGCATAATGTCATTATTTCTTACCGCTTATGGAATTTACAGCGCAATAATGTTTCTGAGCTGGCAAACCGCAGAAACCGTGAAACACTTGAAATTCTTGAAAAAGAGTACGAGCTTGACTATGAAATTCAAGAGCGCGTAGAAATGGGTTCAGGCGTAAAAATCGCGAAAAATATTTATTTAAACCAAGACCATGAATTCCGTTGGCCGAGCCTGCTTGAAAAAGCGGATGAAGGTAAAGGATTCTGTCATGCATTGCGTACACATGCAGCTATTTTAGTAGACGGCTCTGTTGTACCTTGCTGTTTGGATGGTGAGGGTGTCATTAATTTAGGGAATGTCCATGATCAGAAGTTCGGCGACATTATTACTACAGACCGTGCGCAAAACTTGGTTGATGGTTTTTCGCGTCGTGAAGCAATTGAAGAGCTATGTAAAAAATGCGGTTTCCGCCAAAAGTTCGGCATGGATTCCGAGCTACCGGATGTTTTATAGTCCGTTATATTGAAAGATTAAAAAGGCTGTCCTGATTTGGGACAGCCTTTTCCTATTGTGCTTGCATAAATGTAACTGTCATTTCCTCGCTGTCATATAAACACCATTCTTTATTATCTACAACAGGACCGACATTAATCTGATATTGATTTTTTCCGACTGCCAATGGAATATCGTAAGGGACGGAATGACGTAGCCCATCTTTATAGATCGCTGCTTCATGACTATGTCCAAAAAACAGTAATGGCGTTTCAATGTTCGGGAAGGTAGGATTGAATGTTTCATCCCATTCAAATTGGTGCCCATGAATTAAAGTGGCATGCTCAATTACAAGCGCATTTTCGTATTGCAGAAATCGCTCATCCCCTGTAACTAAAGCAATACGTTCTTCCTGATTCCCGATAATTGAAGGGAATGTTAAGAGGCTCATAAACCTTTCATCAATGATCGCAGCATCCTTTAGCTGTGCATGCCGAACCGTTTGAGCCTTTTTCTTGCCGATTTTACATTCAAACAAATCTCCTAATCCAATAATCTCTGCATTGGGCGCTACTTGTTGTATATGGTTTAATACCTTTTTCGTATTTTTATAATGCGAATGTAAGTCGCTCAAAATTGCGTATTTCATAAAGATTCACCACCGTATAATTGAATTTCTACAATATTATAGCAATAGTCAATTTACCAATAAAATAAAACATTTATCCCCTTTGATTTTCAGAAAATTTAAATAAAATCTTGACGACTAGCAAAATAGGTTTTATTATGAAGTTAAATTTCATATATTTTACATGAAAAAGGAAGTTTTACAACATTTTGTCTGAGAGTAGGTTATAAACTTGGAAAATAGTATTGAAAGAATAAGATCGGGGATGGAGTTGCTGAAACCTGCTGAAAGGAACGTGGCTTTATACATTTTAAATCATTTAGACGATGTCATTCGCATGCCGATTGCTGTGCTGGCTGAAAAAGCTAAAACAAGCGAAGCAACCATTGTGAGGATGTGCCGGGCATTAAACTTTTCCGGTTTCAAAGATTTAAAACTAAGTATTGCTTCAGCGCCTACTCTGGAAATTCCACACAACCACAACTTTGAATTAGAAAAAGATTCAACGATACTCCAAATGATACAGACGATTCAAATGCACAATATCGATGCAATCAAAAAAACGCTCATGATTAATGGCGAAAGAGAATTTGAAAAAATCATCCACAAAATTAACGATGCAAGAAAGATTATCTTTATAGGCATCGGCGCTTCAGCAATCGTTGCACAGGATTTCGAGCACAAATTGAAGCGGATCAATAAAAACTGCGAAACAATTTTTGATAGTCATGGTCAGCTTATTGCCGCAACTCATGCGACGAGTGAGGATGTTGTATTCGCAATCTCGTACTCAGGTGAAACAAAGGAAATTATAAACGCCCTTACAGTTGCAAAAGAAAATCAAGCAACGATCATTACAATGACACAAAATAAGCGAAATACAATAAAGAGCTTGGCGGATTATGCTCTATACGTTGTCTCTAATGAAGCGGATATTCGTAGTTCGGCAACCGCATCACGTATCGCCCAACTGACATTAATTGATATTTTATATACAGGAATAGCAACACTAAACTATGATAACTCGATTATTGCGCTGAATCGCACACTCGAGGTAATTAAAGGTTTCTCTCGTTAATATCGGTGCTGACTATATTCATATAGTTAACATAATGAAAATGAAGGGGTGTAATGTATGTTTGTTATCAAAAACAGAAAGCAGACTTGGTTTTTAGTAGCATTAATGAGTTTAATGTTATTGCTCGTTGCGTGTTCGAATGACGAGGAATCAAACAGTGACAATGAAGGAAACAGCACTACTGAACAATCAACAGCGCCATCGGATAATACTTCTGGAGAAAATACAGGGGATGGTTTGTCAGGCACACTGGAAATTCAATATTTTGTTGGAGGATATGGTGATGGATGGTGGAAGCAAGTTATAGGAGACTTCCAAAAACAGAACCCGGATTTGGAAATTATAGAACATGCAGGTCCAAATATTAATACAGAGATGAACACACGCTGGATTTCCGAAACACCACCTGATGTCGTATACATCGATGGTGCTGGAGCTAGTGAAACACAAATGATCGCTGAAGGTCAGTTAATGGATATTAGTGAATTTGCAAAAGGAATTACACTTGAAAATGGTACACCATTATTAGATAGCTTTATTTCGCCAGCAGAAGAAGTAGATGGCGGGAAAATCTATAGTTTACCATTAGTATTCGATACTTGGGGAACTTGGTATGACACGAAGTGGTTCGAAGAAAACGGATGGGAAGTACCAACTGACTTTGACAGCTGGATCAGTTCTATGGAAAAAATTAAAGCCGATACAAAAATTGCGCCATTTGTAACGACAGGTCAACATACACAATACTTCCACCGTGGCGTATTGAATCCTGCATTTGCTGCAGCAGGCGGTGAAGAGTTATTAAATGATTTAAACAACGGTGTTATTGAAGCTTGGAAAAAACCTGAAACGCTTGAAGTGTTGAAGAAGGTAGAGAAAATTGCAAAAGCAGGCGTAATCGATAGCGGTTTTGCAGCTTACAATCATACGCAATCACAAATGAACTTCTTAATGCATAAAAATGCTTACATTCCAGTAGGTTTCTGGTTACCGAACGAAATGAAAAATGATACACCGGACAGTTTTGAGTTTGGTTTTACACCAACACCGATGAATGATCCAGGTCAGCCATTAGCGCTTGTACCGGATATTCGTACAATTGCAATTGCCGAAAAAGCGAAAAATCCGGAAGCTGCGAAAGCATTTTTAGAATTCATCTTTACGGAAGAATATGCACAGGCATTTGCTGAATCAACAGGTGCGATTATGAACATGAAAGACGTTGATTTATCTTCAAATACCAATGTTCAGGATTTCTTGAAAAATATTAATGAAATGATCAATAATCCAGGTGCTGTTCATACGTATAAACGTTATACACCAGATGCTGAACAGCAAAAAATTGCAGTTGAAATTACAAATGAAATTAAATTATTAATTATTGATATCTTACTTGGTGATATAACTGCTGAAGAATTCGTCGATAAGATGGTGAAAAAAGCAGAGGAACTAAGCTAAGAAAATTAGGGGATGGAAATGGGGTTGCTAAAAGCTTTTTAGCAACCTTATTTAATCAATAGAGAAAGGAGTAACGACAATGACATTTTCATCAAAAAGCAAATATTTGTTTTTAGCATTTTGTTTACTGCCGACTTTTCTGCTCTTTTTAATTTTTACTGTATATCCTATGTTAGGCGGTTTGTATTACTCATTTTTTGATTGGTCCGGAACAAGTGCAAATAAAACATTTGTCGGCTTAGATAACTATATTCGTCTGTGGAATGACTCCATTATTGTGAAGGCGATCGTAAATGACTTTTTCTTCGTATTTGTAAAAGTCATTGGAATTATGACACTAGCTCTATTTTTTGCAGTGGCATTAACGCAGTTGAAAATTAAAGAAGCGCCATTTTACCGGATTGTATTTTTCTTTCCGAATATTATGTCCGTAGTAGTGATCGGGATTTTATGGCAGTTTATTTATGATCCGAACATGGGGATTGTAAACAGCCTATTAAATCAGGTCGGATTAACAGAATGGGCCCGCCCTTGGTTAGGGGATAAAACATGGGTGCTGCCTAGTATAGCGATTCCGGCAATTTGGGCAGGGATTGGATTATTTATGCTTCTTATTATGGGTGGTATTTCGAATGTACCGAAAAGTTTGTATGAAGCTGCCGATATTGATGGCGCATCCGAATGGCAGCAATTTTGGCATATTACGGTTCCGCTCGTTTGGCCGCAAATTAAAACATCGATTCTTTATATTATTATTACGTCTCTTAACGGTTCGTTTGTACTTGTGCAAGTAATGACAGGTGGTGGACCGGGTAGTGCTTCAGAAGTAATGGGGTCTTATTTATACCAGCGCGCATTTGAAGACTTCCAATTTGGCTATGGAGCAGCAATTGGTGTTCTCATCCTGGTCGTATCGCTCATTACTGTTCTTGTGTCACAGTTTATTTTGAAAAAAGAAAAAGTCGAATATTAACGGGGGGATTTAGATGAAAGTAGTTTCACAAATATTAGTACGTATCCCGTTAATCCTATGGGCGTTTATCGTAATCTTCCCATTAATATGGATGTTTATGGGTGCGTTTAAATCGAATGCAGAAATTTTCACGTCACCATGGTCTATGCCGACTGATTTTAGTTTTACAAATTTTGAACGCGCATGGAATGACTACAATATCGGGCGAGCATTTTTAAACAGTTTCTTTGTTACAGTACTTGGTTCTTTTTTAACACTTCTATTATCGATTCCAACAGCTTACGCATTGGAGCGTGTGCGTTCCAAATTTGGTGAAGTGCTGATCAATGTTTATTTGGCGTCAATGATGATTCCATCCGTGTTAGGTTGGATCCCACTATTTTTCTTATTAATGAAGTTTAATTTACTGGATAACTTGTGGGCACTATCACTTGTTTATGCGATTTCACATGTACCGTTTACGATTTTCATTCTCGTCGGGTTCATTGGAAATATTCCTAAAGAGCTGGAAGAAGCAGCGGTCGTCGATGGTATGAGTCCATATGGAATTCTATTTAAAATTGTGACACCACTCATCAAGTCGGGAATTATAACAGTTACCATTTTGAATGCCATTTCTTATTGGAACGAATTTTTCATGGCGTTAATCTTACTGCAAACAGAAAGTAAAAATACGTTAGGTGTTGCGATGAACTTACTGAAAATAGACGCACAGTATGATAGTGCATGGGGCGTACTATTTGCCGGACTATGTATCGCTGTTATTCCAGTCATCATTTTCTATTCGATTTTCCAACGCCATATCGTAAAAGGTATGACAGAAGGGGCAATCAAATAGGAGGGGAATTATGTCTTTTTCACGAGTAGAAGAGTTTATTGAAACAGCGATCCAAAACAAAGAACTGCCTGGTGCAGTACTGGCTGTAGCAAATGCAAAAGATATTCTTTACTGCAAAGCATTCGGCGTGGCCCATACGGAACCAGAAATCCCAATGACGGAACAGACGATGTTTGATTGTGCTTCATTAACGAAGGTGACGGCAACGGCAAGCGCAGTTTTATTGTTGCTTGAGCAGGGTTTGATTGATTTGGATGATTCGATCGGCTACTACTTTCCGGAACTTAAGCTCATGCATGAAGAAGTCAAGGTTCGTCACTTATTAACACATACGAGCGGCTTTCAGGCTGAAATCAAGTTTTATAAAGAAGAAGTCGCATACGCGGATGTCATTGAACGAATAGCTCAGGAAACAGAACGGAAAAATGTTGAGCAGCAGGTGATCTATAGTGATGTGAACTATATTTTACTAGGAATGCTCATCGAAAAGGTTACAGGAATGTCATTAGCGGACTATGCCGGTAAAAATATTTTTCAGCCGCTACATATGCACAATACCGGATTTAATCCGTCTGCCCAGTTACAGGGAAAAATCGCTGCAACTGAATATCGTACTTATTTAAACAAACATCAGTGGGGTGAAGTGCATGATGAAAATGCACTGCATTTTGGCGGAGTAAGCGGACACGCCGGATTGTTTTCGACTGCTGAAGACTTGGCGAAGTTTGCTCAAGCTTTTATGAAAGATACCGATTCTATTTTTCGCGAGCAGACTAAACAATTAGCGAAACAAAGTTTTACTAGGCAGCATGAGGAACAGCGTGGATTAGGGTGGCAATTGTATTCAGCACCTTCATTTTCCGGTCAATACTTAAGGGATGGTTTTGGACATACAGGTTTCACAGGCACTTCAATTTGGATATCGGATGAGAAGCAATTAGCAATTATATTGGTAACAAATCGCGTTCATTTTGGACGCAGTTGTGAAATTCAACGGTTTCGGCGAATTGTGCATAACTTAATTGCACTTGAAAATGAATAGATAAGGTGAGTATATGTCAGGGAAACTATGGATTGGTATAGACGGTGGCGGCACGAAAACAACCGCCGTAATCGGTGATGAAAGTGGCCATTTGCTTGCAGTTGCCAAAGGAAGTTCCGGAAATTTAACAGCGATTTCAACAGAGCAGCTGTACACACTTATAAATGAATTAATCGACCAGTTGTTAATAAAGACAGGGGCAGCATTAACCGATGTGGAAATGGTGTTTGCTGCAATGGCAGGCGCAGATCGACAAGCTGAACAACAGAAAATATATGATGCATTTAAGCATTCACCAGTTCTTGAGAAACTTAAAATCCAGAGTGATATCCATGCCGCATTGGCAGCGGGATCGTGGGGCAGGGAAGGTACTTTACTTATTGCCGGAACCGGAGCAATTATATTCGGTTATGAGCAGCAAAAAACATTTCGTGTTGGTGGCTGGGGCTATTTACTGGGTGATGAAGGAAGCGGCTATCATTTAGGTAAGCTTGCCATTCGTTCCGTATTGGATGCACATGATGGCAAAGTCCCTTTGAAACCTTTTCAGGAAAACATATTGACCCATTTTAATGTGCTGTCACCAGACCAGCTCATTACAGTAATTTATGGCAGCCCAAATCCTGTCACAGCTATTTCTTCTGTGAGCAGAATCGTGCTGGAAGCTATTGAAGAAGATCAATTAGCAAAATCCATTGTCGATAAAGTTCAAGCAGCATTAATGGAACTTATTGAGAGTGCGTATTCGCGAATCGATCGGACGAAGCCGGTTGTATTACACGGCGGGTTATTTTCGAATGATTCATTTTATGAAAAGTTTACCGTCCGTTTTTCATCACGGTTTCCTGATTTGGTCGCAATGAAGCCAACAATTTCGGGGACAGTTGGAGCATACTTATTAGCGCTGCATGAAAAGAATATTGAAGTAAGTGATCAAGATAAACAAACGATTCAACAAACATGGCGTCTATTGGAAGGTGAGATAACATGAATTACGATCAATTAACGACTGAAAAACGAAATGATAAGACAATGGATTTGGATGTAATGCCTGTCTCGGACATACTTGAAATCATGAATAAAGAAGATATGCTCGTTGTAAAAAGTGTTGAACAAGTTTTACCTACCATTGAAAAAGTAATTAAAAGAGTGGTTGAAAACATTTATAACGGTGGCCGCCTTTTTTATATCGGAGCGGGTACTAGTGGTCGTTTAGGAATGCTTGATGCATCTGAATGTCCTCCTACTTTTATGACTGACCCGGAGCTGGTGCAGACGATTATGGCAGGAGGAAAGGAAGCATTTTTCCAGGCAGTTGAAAATGCGGAAGATCGTTTGGAAGATGGCTTCAACAAATTAAAGGAAAAAAACATAACGCGGTTCGATTCTGTTATCGGTATAACGGCAAGCGGGACGACGCCTTTTGTAATGGGTGCTTTAGAGTACGCCCAATCTGTCGGTGCCTACACGGTAAGTTTGACGAGCAATATTAATTCTGAAGTAAGCCGTTATGCGGATGAAGCGATCGAAGTTGTCGTAGGGCCGGAAATATTAACAGGATCAACGCGATTAAAAGCAGCTACATCACATAAAATGATTTTAAATATGATTAGTACATCAACGATGGTGCAATTAGGGAAAGCATACGAAAATTTAATGGTCGATGTACATGCAAGCAATAAAAAATTAATAGAGCGGGCAAAAAGAATTGTCATCGATGCGACGGACTGCAAATATGAGGAAGCGGAAGCGGTACTTGAAAAAACGAAATTCGCGGTGAAGCCGGCAATTGTCATGCTAAAAACAAACGAAAATTATGAGCGAGTAAAACTTGCGTTAGAACAAGTAAATGGCCATACAAGGAAAGCAATTTTACTTTTAAACAATAGTTAATACCGGGAGTTGTCATGAAGTATTCTGGCAACTCTTTTTTGTTTTTTACAAGAATTTCTGTATATTGCAATAATATTTCTTAGAAAACCATTGTTTCCATATTTTGTGCCTGTTAAAATTGAAATGTAATAATATTCAGAAAAAACAAAGGGGGCGGGAAAATGAACATTTATACAGAAGAGCATGAAATGTTCAGAAAAGCATTACGTAAAATGCTGGATAAAGAGGCCTATCCGTATTTTGAACAATGGGAAAAGGAACGCGATATTCCACGTGAGTTTTGGCTGAAGCTTGGGGAGAATGGTTTTTTATGTCCAATGGTGAGTGAAGAATATGGGGGACTTGCACTGGATTTTGGCTATTCTGCTATATTAACGGAAGAACTTGAACGTGTCGGTGCGGGGTTAGCAAGCGGGATATCACTTCATTCCGATATTGTGACACCTTATATTGAAGCTTACGGGACAGCTGCACAAAAGGAAAAATGGCTACCGAAAAGTGTAACAGGTGAGTATATCTCTGCTATCGCTATGACGGAACCGGGTGCTGGCTCTGATCTCGCTGGCATTCAGACGACAGCGAAAAAAGATGGGGACTTTTACATTTTAAACGGGGAAAAAACGTTTATTACAAATGGCATTCATGCAGATTATGTTGTTGTCGTTTGTAAAACAGACCCGCAGGCAATTCCCGCGTATAAAGGGGTTAGTCTGCTTATTGTGGAAAGTGGGACACCTGGGTTCAAGCGCGGAAAAAAACTCGATAAAATCGGGATGCACAGTGCAGATACAGGCGAGCTTATTTTTGAAGATGCACGTGTACCGGCAGAAAACTTATTAGGAGAAGAGAACCGAGGCTTCTATTATTTAATGGAAAAACTGCAGCAGGAACGACTTATTGTTGCAATCGAAACACAGATTGAGGCGGAATGCTGCTTAAAACTGACAGTAGACTATGTAAAAGAACGGAAAGCATTCGGCAGCCGCATCGCCGATTTCCAGAATACTCAATTCAAGTTGGCAGAAATGGCTACTGAAATTGACCTTGGCCGTACATATGTCGATAGTTTAATTGGCAAACATATTGCAGGACAAGATATCGTGAAGGAAGTATCGATGGCCAAATGGTGGATCAGCGAAATGGCCAAGCGTGTCGTATCGGATTGTCTGCAGCTGCACGGTGGTTATGGTTATATGGAGGAATATGAAATCGCAAGACGATATCGTGATATTCCGGTAGCAGCCATTTACGCGGGTACGACGGAAATCATGAAGGGGATTATCGCGAAACAAATTATAAAATAGATACTTACTAAGGGGATGGAATAATGAAGAACGTATATATCGTAGACGGAGCACGTACAGCATTTACGGCTTTTGGTGGATCGTTTGCAACAACCGATGCAGTACAGCTTGGTACTAAAACAGCAGTGGAAGCGTTAAAGCGGGCTAACGTACAGCCTGAGCAAGTCGACCATGTTATTTACGGGGGTGTAATTACAACGGGCGCGAACTCGGCATATTTAGCCCGTCATATCGGCCTTTATGCAGGGGTGCCAAAGGAAGTGCCGGCATTGACGTTAAACCGTCTATGTGGTTCAGGTATGCAATCGGTCGTCTCGGCGGCTCAAATGATTCAGCTAGGTGAAGGAGATGTTGTACTCGCTGGGGGAGCGGAAAATATGTCCCAATCGCCATATTCGAATTTTGAGCAGCGTTTCAGTGGATCGAAACTAGGTAACCTGGAGTTTACAGATATGCTTCAAGCGACATTAACTGACCAGTATACAGGTTCAGGAATGGGATTGACGGCAGAAAAACTTGCGGAACAATATACGATTTCCCGCGAGGAACAAGATGCATTCGCACTTCTTTCAAACGAACGTGCCGCAAAAGCGCGCGAGAATGGGACTTTTGCGAAAGAGATCGTGCCGGTTGCTGTTGCTACGAGAAAAGGCGAGATTTTAATAGATCAGGATGAACATATTAAAGAAGGCGGTACACTGGAAAGTTTGGCAAAATTACGTCCGGCATTTAAAAAGGACGGTTCAGTTACTGCTGCAAACGCTTCGGGAATTAACGACGGGGCAGCATCGGTCGTTGTTGCAAGCGAAGACTTTGTAAATGAACAAGGATTAAAGCCGTTAGCCCGCATTGTATCATGGGGAATCGCTGGTGTAGATCCGACAATCATGGGAATCGGCCCGGCTCCCGCAATTCGCCAAGCTTTGGAGCGTGCGAACTTAACACTTGAGGACATGGACTTAGTTGAAATTAATGAAGCATTTGCAGCTCAGTATATCGCGGTGGAAAAGGAACTTGGTCTGGATCGTGAGAAAACGAATGTAAATGGGGGGGCACTTGCACTCGGTCACCCGGTCGGTGCAAGTGGAACTAGAATTATCTTATCTGCTGGATATGAACTGCAACGACGCAACGGGAAGTATGCGGTTGCCAGTCTTTGTATCGGTGGCGGACAAGGGATTGCTTTAATTATTGAAAGAGTGTAGAAACTAGGCGTGCTGGAAGGTAGTTTCCGGCATGCCTTTTTGCTGTGGGCCGGGTGAGGTTTTTATTAGAAGATTGAGGAGTGTTATTAGAAGAAATAAAGGGAATATTAGAAAAAACGGTGAGGTTATTAGAACTTCGGTTGATGTTGAAGGTTATGGCTGCGCTTTTTACTCTAAATCGTATGGAAAAGTATCCGGTTTGAATTTTATTAGAACATTGCTGAGGGATATTAGAAAATGTCGCGGCGTTATTAGAAAAAGTTAAGATGATATTAGAACAAAGCGGACCGATATTAGCACAATTACCGGATATATTAGAACATCGCCATTTTATTAGAACAATTTAAAATATATTAGATGATCTCAGAATTTATTAGAAAATCTCCCAGCTTCAACAAGCCATTTTTCAATTGACACATAACTTCCTTTTTCTCATGTCAAACACTGACTGAAATTCCGCCAAATTTCCGCATTAATAATGGAATATGGTACACTAAAGCCAACGAATAAAAGGTGGTAAAACAATATGTCAGCAATTAGCTTATTAAACGAAACACTTCAAAATAAATGGTCTTTTGAAACGACAATGAAAATACAAGAGGAAATGATTCCGGCGATGGTCGAGGGAAAAGATATCGTAGCAGAATCTCCGACAGGCTCAGGAAAAACACTAGCCTACACATTACCGATTTTAAATAAAGTAGACGGTAATAAAAAACAAACTCAAGCATTGATTGTTGCACCTTCTCAAGAACTTGCGATGCAGATTGTTGAAGTAATCCGTGACTGGACAGCAGGAACAGATATCACTGTGCAACAACTAATCGGCGGTGCAAACTCTGCCCGTCAAATCGAAAAATTAAAGAAAAAGCCAACAATTGTAGTCGGGACACCAGGTCGTCTCAATGAATTGGCACGCCAAGGTAAATTAAAACTTAAAGAAATCGAGACAATCGTGTTGGATGAATGCGATCAGCTGCTTAGCCGCGAGTACCGTGTAGTTGTAAAATCGTTTATCGAAAATGCTGCATTTGGCCGTCAAGTCGTTGTCGTATCGGCTACGATTACTGAAGAAATCAAATTAGTAGCAGAGCGTTTAATGTTCGAGCCGATCAGCATCGAAATAAAGCCGGAAGATATGGTGAAGTTCGGTAAAGTTGTTCACTCTTTTGTGAAAGTAGAAGAGCGCGATAAAACCGATATGCTACGTCGTTTAGCTAATATTGAAGGATTGCGCGGATTGGCATTTGTTAATAACATCGACCAAGTACTTATGAAACAGAACAAGCTGGAATACCGTGATGCCCCGATTGTAGCACTTCATTCGGATATGAAAAAAGATGAGCGTAAAAAAGCGCTGGATGCGTTCCGAAAAGGGGAAGCACGCATTTTAATTGCGACGGATATTGCTGCACGAGGTTTAGATATTTCAGGTTTAACACATGTTATTCATGTTGATGTGCCAAGAACAATCGAGCAGTATACACACCGTTCTGGGCGTACAGGACGTGCCGGTGCAGACGGAGAAGTACTGACATTATTATCGTACAAAGACGAAAAGACATTCAAAAAATGGTTGCGCGATCTTTCCTTAAAAGGTGTTCAAAAAGTATGGACTCAAGGACAGCTAATCGAGGGGAATGCAAAGACAGTAACATCGAAAGCCGCACCTGTTGCAGCAAGCAAAGCAGCAGTGAAAAAGCCGTATCAACCAAAGTCCAATAAAAAAGGTATGACTTTCAGTAAGAAAAAGGAGAAATAATTTATGACATTCCAAGAGAAGTTAGAGCAATTTGCAGATTTAGCTGTTCGAATCGGAGTAAATATTCAAAAAGGGCAGTATTTATTAATCAACACATCTACGGATACGCTTGAATTTACACGCATAGTCGTTAAAAAAGCATATGAAGCCGGTGCAAGCCGTGTTCATGTAAACTTAACGGATGCCAGCTTTGAGCGTTCTTATTATGAAAATGTTACGGTGGAAGAAACAGCTAATTTTCCGAAATGGGTTGTTGCACAACGTGAAGAATTAATTGAACGTAAAGGTGCGCTTCTTTGGATCGATGCGGAAAATCCGGATTTACTGGCAGGTATTGATTCTGCGAAAATCGGCGCACAGCAAAAAGCAGCCGGGACAGCATTAGTGAACTACCGTAAAGCTGTTATGAATGATGATATTGCATGGTCAATTATCGCTGTTCCTTCGCCGAAATGGGCGGCAAAAGTATTCCCGGATTTACCGGAACAGGAGCAAGTTCCAGCATTGTGGGATGCTATCTTCAAAACTGTACGTATTGGTGAAGGGGATGCCGTAACGAACTGGCAAACTCATATTGAAAATTTACACGCACGTGCAGATATGCTGAATAAGAAAAAGTATGCGAAGCTTCATTACACGGCACCTGGGACAGACTTAACGATTGAACTTCCGGACAAACATTTATGGAAAAGCGGAAGCAGCGAGGCACCTGATGGTACGACATTCATCGCGAATATGCCGACAGAAGAAGTCTTTACGCTGCCTGCAAAATATGGTGTGAACGGCTATGTATCCAATACGAAACCACTTGTTTATAAAGGGAATATTATTGATGATTTCAAGCTGACTTTTGAAAAAGGTAAGATCGTAAATGTTGAAGCAAAAGTAGGCCAGGACTTATTACAGCAGTTAGTTGCTTCTGATGAAGGATCTTCATATTTAGGAGAAGTAGCATTAGTGCCGCATGAATCACCTATTTCTTCATCAAATATTTTATATTACAATACTTTATTCGATGAAAATGCATCGAACCATTTAGCAATCGGAGAAGCATACCCGACCTGCTATGAAGGTGGCAAGGAACTCGAAAAGGGCCAACTGGAAGCATTGGGGATTAATACATCGATCACACATGAAGATTTCATGATTGGCAGTGCGGAAATGGACATTGACGGAATTTTGGCGGACGGTACAACAGAACCAATTTTCAGAAAAGGCAATTGGGCATTCTAGCAATTGAAGTGGGGTGAATAAATGCGAAAAATAATATGCAGTCTTATTTTTTGTATTGTTCTGTTTCCAACAGCAACATCGGCCAATGAACGGGAAGTTTATATTGCACTTGGCGACTCTTTGGCAGCGGGGCAAACACCTTACAGTCAAATTGATGCAGGTTATACCGATTACATTGCTTTGCAGCTGGAGCGCAATGGCAAGCTCGGATATTTTTCAAAAGAACTTACTTTCCCGGGTTATCGTGTTGGAAATGTCATTGAAACTGTTCAGTCTGAAGAGGCTGCACCATTATTAAGTGAAGCAACATTAATCACACTATCTGCCGGAGCGAATAATCTTTTGCCGCTTATTACCCATAACCCGCAACAGGGAACAATTGCTTTTAATCAGCTTAATGCAAATTTCTCATTAAATGAAGTGCGTACCCAAATGGGGGAGCTGCTTTCGCTAATTAATGAAAAGGCACCGAAAGCGACAGTTTATGTACTTGGTTATTATTTTCCTTATGTAAGTGTTCATAATGAACAGGCAGAGGGAGCGGTAGAGGCGGTACAGCTTTTAAATACGATATTGAAGCAGGAAACGGAAAGAGCAGGCTATATATTTGTGGATGTATATGAACCATTTGAACAGCAACGTGCAACATATTTGCCGAATGTGGCGGATGTGCATCCAAACCAGCTAGGGTATCGGATTATGGCTAATGAAATGTTGAAAAGCTATGCCGGGAATGAGGGACTCATTTTACCAATCGATGCAATGCCAGCCCCAAACCCGAAAACATTAGAAGAAATACTGCAGCTGCAAAGGGAGTCAGCTGTAGAAGAAGTACCACAACCACATATCGTACTGCATACGCTGGATCAGCCGAGGCCGATATTAGTATAAAAAAAGCATTCCATCAAGAATTTCTTGAAGGAATGCTTTTTTGTATTCAATTACTCGCTAATTTTAACGTCACGTAATTGATAGATGCTGTCAGTACCAACGTTGAAGCCAGAAACTTTGTCAGATACACCAGTTAAAGTATATGGGTGTAATACGAATGCCATTGGCGACTCGTCTGAGATAAGTTGTAATGCTTCTTTGTAGATTGCTTCACGTGCAGTTGGATCTGCTTCACGACGACCTTTTTCTAATAACTCATCCACTTTTTCGCTTGTGAAGAATGAACGGTTACCTGGGTCACCATGTTGTGAAGAGTGGAATAATGCATATAGACCGTAGTCCGCATCACCAGTCGGGTTAGACCAGCCTAAGATGAACATATCGTGCTCACCAGCAGCTGTTTTTTCCAAGTAAGAACCGAATTCCATTACTTCGATTTCAGCTTGAATGTTTAATTTCTTTAATTCTTCTTGTAAAACAATCGCAACTTGTTGACGAGCTGGGTTATCATTCGTCCAAATTGTTGTTTTGAAGCCGTCCGCATAGCCTGCTTCTGCAAGTAATGCTTTAGCTTCGTCCATGTTGTAAGCCATAGAAGTCACATCTTCTGTGTATCCGAAAATACCAGGAGCTAATGGTGAAATCGCTGGAATACCGAAGCCTTCATAAATACCTTCGATTAAATTCGGGCGGTTGATTGCTTTAGAGATTGCTTGACGTACTTTTGGATCGTTGAATGGTTCTTTTTCAGTATTGAAACCAAGGTATGTTAAAGATGAAGAAGCTGTTTCTAATACAGAAGCGCCATCAAAGCTATTAACATTTGCTACTTGACCAGGCTCAACTGCACCGATAATGTGTGCATAACCAGATTGTAATTCCGCAACACGAGTAGCACTTTCTGGTACTACTTTAAATGTTACTGAATCAATGTGTGCTGGAGTGCCAGCGTATTCTTCGAACTTAACTAATTTAATTTCAGTACCTGGAGTCCAGCTCTCAAATTTGAATGGACCAGTACCAACCGGGTTTGTTCCGATTACAGAACCAGCGTTAACTGATGAGTCAGCTTCCATTGCAGCGTAATCTTCTTCGATTGATTTAGGTGAAATAATACTACCACCATTATGCGTTAAGTGAGCAAGTAATGGTGAGAATGGGTATTCAGTTACGAATTGAACAGTAGATTCATCTACTACTTTAACATCTGTTACCATCTCGAATAAGAAAGCACGTGGAGATGCAACTTTTGGATCTAATAAACGGTCGAATGAAGCTTTAACTGCTTCAGCGTTAAATTCTTCACCGTCATGGAAAGTAACACCTGTTTTAAGTTTGAATTCCCAAGTTAAATCGTCAACTTGAGTCCAAGATTCTGCAAGACCAGGTACTAATTCCCCGTCTGCATCACGGTTTACTAAAGTTTCATAAAGGTTTGATTGGATGTTAGATGATGGTACGTCATTTGAACCATGTGGATCTAATGAGCTTGCATCAGATAACTCAGCGATAATTAAGTCGCCGCCAGCCGCAGCTTCCTCTGTAGTTCCAGAGTCAGTATTTGTTTCAGTTCCAGTGTCTCCGCTATCTTTTGATGTGTCTTCTGAATCATCTCCACCAGCACATGCAGCTAGCACAAGTGCAAGAGTGAACGTTAGAAGTAGCATCCATAGCGACTTTTTCGAAAATGACATGTTTGAAGTCCCCCCATATAGTTGATTTTAGAATATTACAAAAATGTAATTTCTGTTAATAGAATAGCACATGAACACAAAGCATCAAATACTAAAAAGAAAAAAACTTTTTTAAGTAGAAAAATTACGTATTTTATAGTATCTTATTATAATATTGTTAAATTCAGAAAAATGATAAAAATATAACAGAACCAAGTTTTTGGTTATATTTCCAGATAAAAGTATATTATGTGAGTATAACTTTAGAACTAAAAAATACAATAATATTAAAATATTCTGAATTTTAGTAAGAAAATATTATGTTGAAATGTTCAGATTTCACTCTATATACTAATGCTTATACAAATTTAATATTGTTGTAAGAAGGAAAATAAAAATTGAAAGGGTGAATTAAAATGAGTACAACACAAACAGAGCAAAATCCTTCAACTGTGAGAAAAAGCAGCCCACAAGCAGAAGCTTTTAAAACGTTTATGAAGCGTTTATTAAAAAATAAAGCGGCAATAGTCGGTGGATTAATTATTCTTTTTATCATTTTTGTAGGGATATTCGGACCGTTTTTAGTTAAGACAGATCCAAATGCTCAAAATATTTTAAACAAACTACAGCCACCTTCAAAAGAACATTGGTTTGGTACTGATAACTTCGGTCGGGATATTTTCTCCCGTATTGTTAACGGTACAAAACTAACGCTAACGGTAGGATTTTTATCAGTATTTATAGGTGGGGTTATTGGAGTCGTAATAGGAATTGTTGCGGGATATTATGGAGGTGCTGTAGATACAATTACAATGCGTCTTATGGATATTTTGCTAGCATTCCCTGGTATTTTACTAGCACTTGCGATTGTATCAGTATTAGGTGGTAGTTTAATCAACGTAATTATCGCGGTTGGGATATTCTCGATACCAGCATTTGCCCGTATTGTCCGAGGATCGACCTTACAAGTAAAAAAACTCGAATACATAGATGCGGTTAAAGCACTCGGTGCATCAGATATTCGCATAATCTTTAAGCATATTTTACCAAATATTATGTCACCGATTATCGTACAAGCAACAATGCGTATTGCAACGGCGATTCTGACAGCGTCCGGTTTAGCATTCCTAGGTTTAGGTGCACAGCCGCCAGCAGCGGAATGGGGAGCAATGTTAAGTGATGGTCGTGCGTTTATGCATAATGCGGGACACATGGTATT
Organism: Solibacillus sp. FSL R5-0691; assembly: GCF_037974225.1. GTDB lineage: Bacteria > Bacillota > Bacilli > Bacillales_A > Planococcaceae > Solibacillus. Next base: position 3,048,780 of record NZ_CP150231.1, on the reverse strand, counting down.
AATTCCTGGAATGATGATTGTTATCGTAGTATTGGCATTTAACATTTTTGGTGACGGGTTACGTGATGCGCTTGATCCGAAGATGAAACAATAGGAGGTGGAACAGTAAATGACTAAATATATTATTCGTCGTTTATTACAAACGATTCCCGTATTGCTTGGGGTTTCAATTTTAGTATTTTCATTGATGTTCCTAATTCCTGGAGATCCTGCTCAAGTAATGGCAGGGGAAGGTGCATCTGAACAAACGGTAGAGAATTTACGTGAGAAACTGGGTCTGAATGATCCGCCATATGTGCAATACGGCCGATTTTTAGGAAATGCCCTGCAAGGTGATTTAGGAAATTCCATTCGTAGTGGGCGCCCGGTAATGGATGAGATACAGGCACGTTTTTGGATTACAGTTGAAGTGTCTGTATATGCCACAATTGTAGCAGTATTTCTCGGTTTAATTGCCGGAATCATTTCGGCAGTGCGTCATTATACGCTTACTGACGTATCGATTATGATTGTTGCGCTTTTCGGTCTATCAATGCCGAACTTCTGGTTAGGTTTACTGCTGATTCAATGGTTTGCATTAGGAAATCTGCCATTTGGTTTGGACTTACCGGAATTTCTAAAAATGCGTCCTTCGGGATGGGGAGATTCATGGCGCCAAATTATTTTACCTGTCATAACATTAGGGACAGGGGGAGCGGCAATCATTGCTCGTATGACACGTTCATCAATGCTTGAAGTAATCGGTCAGGACTATATCCGTACTGCTCGTGCAAAAGGTGTATCAGAGCGTATCGTTATTTATCGCCATGCATTGAAAAATGCGCTAATCCCAGTTGTAACGGTTATTGGTCTGGAGTTTGGTGGCTTCTTGGGCGGTGCTGTATTAACAGAAACGATTTTCGCTATTAATGGTATGGGACGTTTGACAATTGATGCCATCAGGCAACGGGATTTCCCGATTGTTCAAGGAACTGTACTTGTAATTTCACTATTATTCGTACTTGTAAACCTGCTTGTTGATATTTCTTACAAGTTCTTAAATAAACGAATTGATTTGAACTAAACATGAAAAGAGGTGTGGCAAATGAATGAAACGGAAAACATTTTAGTCGTAAATAATTTACAGACAGCGTTCGGAACAGATGCTGGGGAAGTACGTGCTGTTGACGGTGTAAGCTTTACTGTTCCGAAAGGTAAAACAATCGGGATAGTAGGGGAATCGGGTTCCGGAAAAAGTATCACATCACTATCGATCATGCGATTACTTGCATCGAACGGTAAAACGAAAGGTGGCGAAGTTCTTTTTAAAGGGAAGGACTTGCTGAAGCTTTCGGAAAAAGCGATGCGTGATATTCGTGGAAACCAGATTTCTATGATTTTCCAAGAACCGATGACGTCTTTAAACCCGGTTTATACAGTAGGTCAACAGATTAGTGAAACAATCCGGATCCATAAAAAACTGGACAAAAAAGCAGCGATGCAGCAATCCGTAGAGATGCTGAAGCTTGTAGGTATTCCGTCTCCCGAAAAGCGTGTTAAGCAATATCCGCATGAACTTTCAGGAGGAATGCGTCAACGTGTAATGATTGCAATGGCACTTGCATGTGACCCGGAAATTTTAATTGCGGATGAGCCTACAACTGCACTTGACGTAACGATACAAGCACAAATCCTGGAATTGATAAAAGATCTGCAAAATCGTTTAGGCATGTCTGTAATTATGATTACCCATGATTTAGGCGTAGTAGCTGAAACATGTGATTATGTGGCAGTTATGTACGCAGGACAAGTAGTGGAATACTCAGACGTGCGATCATTATTCAAAAATCCAAAGCACCCATATACATTAGGATTACTTAATTCATTGCCACGTCATGATGTGGAGCAGGAAAAACTGATTCCGATTAAAGGAATGGTGCCAAGCCCGCATGAGATGCCGGTAGGATGCCGCTTTGCTCCTCGTTGTCCTGTTGCAATCGAGCTTTGCCATAAAAAGCAACCGGACTTACTGAATACAGATGACAATAGTTCGGAGCAAATCCGCTGTTGGATGTATTCGGATGAATGGGATGGAGAATCGGAGGTGACGCTATATGGCGAAAAAAGAACTGTTAAAGGTTGAGGGACTAAAACAGTATTTCCCTATTAAGGGAGGATTTTTAGGCCGTACAGTCAACCACGTAAAAGCGGTAGATGATATTTCCTTTACGATTTATGAAGGAGAGACAGTCAGCATTGTAGGAGAGTCGGGCTGTGGTAAGTCTACAACAGGCCGTGCAATTTTACGATTGGAAGAGCCGACAGACGGTTCAGTTGTGTTTCAGGGAACGGATGTTACGAAAATTTCTAAAGGTGAAATGCGTAAATACCGCAAAGACATGCAAATCATTTTCCAGGATCCGTATGCGTCGATCAACCCGCGCCAGACCGTTGCAAGTGTACTGAACGAAGCGATGCATATTCAAAAAGTACTGCCGCCAAATCAGCGACGTGCCCGTATTGAACAATTGCTTGAAACGGTTGGATTACGTCCTTATCAGGCAGACCGTTACCCGCATGAATTTTCTGGTGGTCAACGTCAGCGTATCGGTATTGCCCGTGCGTTATCGGTTGATCCAAAACTGATTATTTGTGACGAAGCTGTATCGGCACTGGACGTATCGATTCAGGCACAAGTACTGAACTTGCTGGAAGAGCTGCAAAATGAATATGGATTAACTTATTTATTCATCTCACATGACCTGGGGGTAGTACGCCATATTTCAGATCGTATTATCGTAATGTATCTAGGGAAAATTGTAGAGATTGCAGATAAAACAAGCCTGTTCGAAAACCCGCAGCATCCTTATACGAAAGCATTATTATCAGCAATTCCAGTACCTGATCCGGATGCTGTGAAAAATCGTATTGTTTTAAAAGGTGATGTACCGTCACCTATCGATCCACCACAGGGCTGCCGATTCCATACACGCTGTCCATTTGCGACAGATAAGTGTAGAACGGAAGAACCTGCTTTGCGTACTTCTTCTATTATGAAGGATATGCATGAAGCGGCATGCCACTACATGGAAGAAATTTCAGCTGGTAAAATGGCTGTAAAGCAGTAATAATAGACCGCATCGTACGAACAAATATTCGTACGATGTGGTTTTTTTATTTTCCCTCATGTACACTTATAGTTATAAGATAGGAGGCGGTATTCATGAAAATTTTCCACACAGCAGATTGGCATTTAGGAAAAATAGTACAAGGTGTATCAATGACGAAAGACCAGCAATTTGTGCTTGAACAGTTTATCGAAGAAATTAGAAAAGAAAAGCCGGATGTCATCATTATTGCCGGGGATTTATATGATCGATCTGTACCACCGACAGATGCGATCCAACTTTTAAATAAAACATTGAAAGAAATATTAGTCGATGAAAAAACACCGATTTTAGCAATCGCTGGAAATCATGATAGCGCTACACGTTTAAATTTTGGCAGTGAATTTATGAAGGCGAGCGGTTTACATATCGTCGGACATTTAGAACAGAATATCGATCCGGTCATCATGCATGATGAATATGGGGAAGTTCACTTTTATTTAGTTCCTTTTGCAGAGCCGTCAATTGTTCGGGCTTTATTTGATGATCAATCCATTACATCGCATGAAGCTGCGATGGCGAAAATCATTGAACAGATTCAGCAGTCAATGGATGATACAAAACGCAATATTATCATCGGTCATGCCTTCATTACAAAAGACGGGACGCCTGAGCCGAATACGAGTGATTCTGAACGTAAATTGACAATTGGCGGTACGGAATGTATTAGCTCAGCATTATTCGAACCATTTTGTTATACAGCGTTAGGACATTTACATCAGGCCCATTTTGTTGCAAACGAGAAAATTCAATATTCCGGATCACCCCTTAAATATTCGGAATCGGAAGTGACACATAATAAAGGATTTTTAATTGTTGATTTAAAAGAAGACGGAACAGTGCAGATCGAAAAAAGAAAACTCACACCAGTTCGGGACATGCGTGTCGTGACAGGGCTGCTTGAGGATATATTGCAGCATAACGTAAACGAGGACTATGTATTTGTTAAACTGCAGGATGAACATTATGTGAAAGGTGCTGCCGAACTTGTCCGCACGGTTTATCCGAATGCTTTGCATATTGAACGGACGGTTGTTTATGAACAGCTGGAACAGCATGCGACAACAATGAACCGGGTTCAGATGGATGATTCGGAGCTGTTTGAACTATTTTACACGGAAATGACAGGCAAGCCTCTAACTGATGAAATTAAAGAGATTTATACCGATGTTTTAGAGCAGCTAATCGAAAATGAACGTGAAAAACAGGAGGTGCTGTAACGATGAAACCAATCAAATTATCGATGACAGCATTTGGACCATATCATCAAAAAGAAATCATTGATTTTACTAAACTCCATGAACATGGAATTTTTGTTGTTTCCGGTGCAACTGGAGCGGGAAAAACGACTATTTTTGATGCGATTACGTTTGCACTTTATGATTCGGGCAGTGGGGAGGATCGTGAAAAATCACTATTTTTACGCAGTGATTTTGCGGATGAATCGGTAGATACCGAAGTCGAGCTAGAATTTGAAGTGCGTGGTCGCCTTTACCGTATTTGGCGGAAATTTGGTCATGATGGTGCAAGTGCAAAGCGCGAGTTTTTTGAGATTACGGATGGGGTTATTGTACCCGCTGTTGAAAAGTTTCAAGTAAAGCTCATTCAATCAAAAGTTGAAGAACTGATCGGTCTGACACAGTCCCAATTCAATCAAATCGTCATGCTGCCACAAGGGGAATTTCAAAAGCTTCTCACATCGGAATCTAAGCATAAAGAAGAGATTTTCCGGAAGATTTTCAAAACGGAACGCTTCACGAAAATGGTGGAACTGCTGAAAGAGAAAAAGAATATTGCCGAAAAGCATTATGAACAAGCAAGGATGCAGCAGGACAATACAATTCATGAAATCCGGTCCCGACTCCCGCAACGAGAATCGGAACTGTTTTCTTCGCTGAACAATGATGTCATTAATCTGTATCAAGTAAAGAGTGCTTTGCAGACAGAACAGCAATACTATGAAGATCAGTGTACCGCATTAAAAGGAGAATATGATGCTTCAAAGAAGGAATTGCAAAAATTAGTTAAAACATTAAATGAACAAAGACTGTTAAATGAACGGATTGAAAAGTTTTTAATACGGAAAGAGCGCCTTGAAGAATTATTGCAGCAAAAGGATAAAATACAAGCAGAACAACAGAAGCTTGTCCTTGCCAAAAAGGCGAATCAGATCGAACCGTTAGAACGTGAATATGAGAAGGTAAAACGACAGCTTGAACAAGCGGAAGTCTCCTTACAAAAAGCAAAGACGGACTATGAACGTGCACAGGCACAACTTCAGCAGGCGACAAATCATTATCAGGAGCAAAAGCAGCAAGAACCATTGCTGGACAACTATACGAAATCGATTTCACAGCTCGAACAGCTTGTTCCAATTTATCAGTCAATTAATACACAGCGTGAAAATGTGTCTAAGGTTGCAGAAAACCAAAAAAACGCCAAGCAATTATTTGATAAGCTGCAAAACGAAGCATTGTCTTTAAAAGAAAAACAACAACAGCAGCAAGCCATTATAAATGAGCTGGAAGATGCGACAGTGACATACCATGAAACATATGAAACCCATGCTGCATTAACACGAAAAATTGAAATGGCTAAAGAAGTAGCTGCAATACAAATGAATGTCGATTCTCTAGTAAATCAGCTTGCCGGTAAGAAACAAATTGCTGATGAAGCACAGCAAAAGCTGAAAAATATGGAGCAGCAAATACGCAGCAATCATGCAGCCTTTCTAGCAGCATCATTACACCACGGGGAAGCCTGTCCTGTGTGTGGAAGTACTGAACATCCAGCCATTCATAACAGTGAAGCGGTTGTTATTGATGAGGATGCACTGGCACAACTGCGTCAAGAGGCAGATCGAACGATGCAAAGTTTTTACCAAGTTACTTCAAAGCTGGATGTTGAAAAGGCAACATTGGATCAGAAAATAAGTGCGCTTCAGTTACTTGATGCCCAGCTTTCAAAACTACATGAGTATGAACAGCATTTAGCAGAACTGACAGCGAAATTATCAAAGCAGAAACAGCAGCAGGCACAGCTTGTCACTGAAAAGAAAATGATGGCCCAGCTTTTGGAAAGTAAAGAAGTACTGCAAGGCCGTATTGAAAAAGGTCAGCAATACGTAATCGATATTGATAAGCAATATGCGCAGGAAAAAGGGAAGCTTGAGCAAAGTGAACAGTCATTATTACCACAGTTTTCTACATTGGATGAAGTAACGCAAGAATTGGCAAACCACCAGCAAAAACATCACCAGTTAAAAGCTGCGATTCAAAATGCCCTTGAAGCGATGCAAAAAATCCAATTGGATGAGAAATCTTGTGAAGTGAACTATCACCATGCCAAAAATCTTGTAACAGAAAAGCAGCAGGAATCTCTTTTAGCACAAAAAGAATTTGAATCCGCATTACAGCAGGAAGGATTCGATTTGGAAAAGTATAAAACTGCATTACTGCCATTAAATATACAGCAGCAAATTCAGGATGCGGTTGAAGCATATAAGCAAAATGTCCACACATTATCTGTTCAAATTGCTGAGGAAGAACCTTTGCTCGAAGGAAAAGAACAAGCCGATTTAACGGCAAGTGAGCAACAGATTCATGAGTTGAATGAGCAGATCGAGGAACATTACTCAAAAATGACATTGATCCAGTCCTATGTTGAACAATGTAAGGAGACGCGCGATAAACTCGACCAATCCGCGCAACAGATCGAAAGCTATAAAGAGAAACTAATGCAAGTCGAACATGTTTACAATTTAATTCGAGGTCAAAATGATGCGAAAATTTCATTTGAGCGTTTTGTTCAAATTGGTTATTTGGAAAAAGTGACACATGCGGCAAATGAACGTTTGCGTGTCTTATCAAATGGCCAATACTTCCTTAAATCTACAGGTAGAAAAGAAGGAAATGCCCAAAGCGGACTCAGCATTGATGTATATGACAGCCATACAGGGCAAACGCGGGATGTAAAAACACTGTCCGGCGGTGAAAAATTCAATGCCTCTCTTTCATTGGCATTAGGAATGGCCGATGTTATTCAAAGTGTTCAAGGAAGCGTGCATATCGATACGATGTTTATCGATGAAGGCTTCGGTACTTTGGATGAGGAAGCGTTAAGAAGAGCAATCGATATATTGATCGATCTTCAGCAAACAGGCCGCTTAATTGGCGTCATTTCCCATGTAGCCGAACTAAAAGCAGCAATGCCTGCCATCTTGCAAGTGCAAAAACTCAAAGAAGGCTACAGTAAAACAGAGATTATTATTAAATAACGCAAAAACACATTTCCCTCACGCAAAAGTGGGAAATGTGTTTTTGTTAGCGTTTTGGAGTTCGTCGTGTAGTTGCAGGTTGCGGTGTTGATTTTTTGTTGTCCATCATTTTTTTTATGATTGGGTACACGATTGGTCCATATTTAATTGCTGTTTTAATAAGCTTATTTAATTTCATTAGTAAACACTCCTTAACGAATACATTTCGTATAAAAAATATACCCAAAATAGGAGCTTTCATAAACATTAACGTAAAACTTTAATCGCTAGAACTAAATTCCAAATCGCCAGGATGAACGTAATAACGACTAAAAGAATAAATCCGATAAAATGCGAACTAAAGAAAAAATCCTGGAAACTTAAGGTCAACGTATCATTCAAGGAAAGAACGGAAGTAAAAAGGTAAATAATATACAGAATTCCTAATAGTATCGGTATGAGTTGAGAAATGAATGCTTTTTTAGAATGGCCTTTAACGGCATCATCTTTCGTAACAATAAATATAATTAACGGTAAAATAAACGGTGCAAAATAAAAACTTAAATAGCTTAATGCACTTAAACCTTTCGATTGATCCACTATTCATCACTCCTTCGTATCTATTATATGTAATTCTAGTACGTTTCAAAATAATAGCTGTTGAAAGTTGTAAAAATATTCGTTACAATGAGCATGTTCAAACAATAAAAATTAGATGTACCACAAGGGGTGCCGAGAAAGTCGGCTGAGATTGTGCACGGGATTGCACTGACTCTTTGAACCTGTAAGTTAGCACTTGCGTAGGGATGTGGATAGAATCCGACTGTTCAAACGATAGTCAGGCTTTTGTCCTGATTATCGTTTTTTTACTTTTTCTATCCCTCTTCACTTTTGTTACATCGGATAAAAAGAAAGGGGAATTGTTATGGACAGAAAGAAATTATTAATGATGGTGGAAATCGCAATATTTGCTGCCATCGGACTGGTATTGGATCAAGTATCCTTTAAGATGTGGGCACAAGGCGGATCGATCAGTTTTGTTATGGTACCGATCATGTTAATGGCCATCCGTTGGGGATTAACGGCGGGACTGACAACTGGCTTGCTGATCGGCGTCATGCAAATGATGTTCGGTGCGTACATTGTCCACTGGTTACAGGCAATTTTAGATTACGGGCTTGCCTTTACTGTAGTAGGGTTAGCGGCAATTGTGAGAAAGCCGTTATTAGAGGCTACACAATCGCTCAATAAAGTAAAAATGGCACTTTATATTGTCATTGGTGCACTTATAGGCGGAGCTTTAAGATTTGTTTCACACTTGCTCGCAGGTGTCGTATTCTTTAAAGAATACGCGGGCGATGATAATGTATGGGCCTACTCAATTATTTACAACAGTACTTATATGGTACCTGCTACTATACTTACGGCAATCATCGCAGTTATTTTATTCACATCTGCTCCTCGTTTGCTTCAAAAAGTAAAAACAACATAATATATAGAAAATACAAGGCTTGCAGCAAGGGATACTTCGCCCGCTGCAAGCTTTTTCTCCATTTAAATAGTAGAAAGTCGTGCTAAATTAGTAATAAAACGGCAAATTTTAAAATCCTTGAACAATTACAACCGATTTTAAGTATGCTATAGTTAAGGATAGACATTGTTTAAGAGGAAGGAAGTTACACATGATTGTTACTACTCAAGAAGAAATCCAGGCATTTAAAAAAATCGGACGCGTTTGCGCTGAAATTCGTGAGGCGATGAAAGCTGCGACAGTACCTGGCGTGACAACGAAAGAATTAGATGAGATTGCAGGCCGTATGTTTGCAGAAGCAGGCGCGGTTTCCGGTCCTAAAGGCGAATATGATTTTCCGGGATATACATGCATTTCAGTAAATCACGAAGTTGCACATGGTATTCCAGGGAACAAGGTCATCAAAGAAGGCGATATTGTAAACATAGATGTTTCGGGCTCTTTAAACGGTTATTTTGCAGATACAGGTATTTCATTTGTCGTTGGTGAAGGTTATGAAGATAAAGAAAAACTTTGTACTGTAGCAAAATCGGCATTTGATCGTGCGATGACAAAGGTTAAAGCCGGTTCGAAATTAAACCAAATCGGTAAAGCGGTAGAGCGTGAAGCACGTGATCACGGTTTAACAGTAATTATGAACTTAACAGGTCATGGTTTAGGGAAATCATTACACGAAGAGCCAAACCATGTATTGAACTATTATGATGCTTGGGATACAACAATCATGAAAGAAGGTATGGTGTTGGCAGTAGAGCCGTTTATTTCGGCGAAGGCTGAGCATATCGTAGAATCAGGTGACGGCTGGACATTCATTACACCGGACAAATCATTAGTTGCCCAAATCGAACACTCGATTATTGTAACAAAAGATAAACCAATCATTTTAACATCATTGGAAGACTAAGTTATAAACGTGGGAGCCCTCAGTGCACCCGCGTTTTTTTGTTCTATAAAAACTAGGTATAAACATAAAATAATCAAATGATTCAAATAAATGACTGCAACAATTACCAATTCCATATACTTTCAAGTAAAATATACATAAATAAATGGAGTAGGGGAGGCAGCGCTATTTGAAAAAGCTAACAGATGTGGATTTATCGCAAAAACTGGAGAAGGAAATCTATAAGAAACAATTGAAAGCTTTACAATACGAAATGCTAAACGCCCAGCAATTTTTATTCAACAATAAAATCGGCCTAATTATTGCATTTGAAGGAATGGATGCAGCAGGCAAAGGGGGAGCGATCAAGCGCCTGACGGAACGTATCGATCCGCGCGGGTTATTGGTATGGCCGATTTCGGCCCCGCAGCCTCATGAGATGCGGTATCATTATATGCAACGTTTCTGGAGAAAGTTGCCGCAGCATGGACAAATCGCGATTTTCGACCGTTCGTGGTATGGGCGGGTCCTTGTGGAGCGTATCGAAGGCTTCGCGGAAGAAGCGGAATGGAAACGTGCTTATGAAGAAATCAATAGCTTTGAGAAGCAATTGACAGATGAAGATTATATAATGATTAAATTTTGGATTCATATCGATTCGGATGAACAGCTTAAACGATTTAATGAAAGAGCAGCCGATCCATATAAGTCATGGAAATTAACGGATGAAGATTGGCGGAACCGTGAGAAATTTGATTTATATTGTGAGGCAGCCGATGAAATGTTTGAGAAAACCGATTCGGAAAATGCGCCTTGGCACTTAATACCAGGGAACAATAAAAACTACGCGCGTGTTCAAGTACTAAAAGAAACAGTTGCCCATATCGAAAAAGAAATTGTAAAACGGGGCATGAAACTTACAAACATTTTCGAAAAGGGTAATAAAAAAACAACAGACAAAGAAAAAACGGAATCTATAGATATAAAGCCAAAGCCTGTAAAATCCAAAAAGAAGAAGTTGAAAAAACAGTAGGCAAGCTTTTGAAATGAAATGAAGGTGGTTCAATGAAAAGCTTATTCAAGCTATTTCACAAGAAGGAGGGTCCAATGGTTCGACTAATTGGGCAACAATGTTCGCTTCGCACATTTACCCCGTCGGATGCGAAAGGGTTGGCAAAATTATTAAGAGACAATAAATTGTATTGGTCCGAATTTGAGCCATTACATCGTGATGAATTTTACACTGAACAAGTACAGTATAATAAAATTTTAGAAAGCATTCATTTGCTGCAGTCAAACCGAGAGTTTTCTTTCGGCATTTTTTATAATGCGACTGGTCAGTTAATCGGACACATTTCACTTTATTCAATTAAACGTTTACCGTACTCGAGCGGTTTTATCGGCTATTCGATGGATGAGAATTTCACAGGCAGGGGGATTGTCACTGAGGCGGTACGTATAGTGATGGATTTCGCTTTTAACACATTAAATCTTCACAGAATAGAGGCCTATGTTGCACCACCAAATTCAGCTTCCATTCGTGTATTGGAAAAGTCCGGATTTACAAGAGAAGGGTTATTGCGGGAGCTGTTATATATAAACGGAAAATGGGTCGACCATTATATGTACGCTATTTTGCAGCGGGAATACAGAGGAACTATATCATAAAAAAGCGGGAGTACTCATTCATTCGGTTGATGAGTACTCCCGCTTATTGTTTATTATTTATTTTTGATCGACTGTGCCGTCAGTAACTAAATCCAGCTTTCCTGTTGCAGGGTCGATAATAAGACCATGTACCGGAACACCTTTTGGCATTAATGGATGTGTTCTGACTAAGTCAACACTTTTTAGTACACTTGTTTCAACATCCCCAAAACCGCATAACCATTCTTTTAAATCAAAACGAGCGTAATTGATAACGTCGATCGTTTCCTGTTTAACCCCGCGTTCAAGCATATGACCAATCATGACATTCGGATCAACTGCACTCATCCCGCAGTCGTAGTGGCCGATAATGTATACTTCATCCGCCTGTAACTCATAAACTGCTACAAGTAAACTACGCATAATCCCGCCGAATGGGTGATTTACGATTGCTCCTGCACTTTTTACAACTTTGACATCCCCGTTGCGCAAGTTCATTGCTTTAGGCAGTAATTCAACTAAACGCGTATCCATACATGTTAAAACAACAATTTTTTTATCAGGATATTTTGTTGTAGCGTACTGCTCGTATTGTTTTTCATCTACGAATTTTCCGTTAAACTCTAAAATTGTTTGTAATGCAGACATTTGTTCTTCAAACCCCTTTCGATTCTTTTATATTTTAAATTATTTTTTAGATAATTCAAATAAATGCGCACTATTAAGGATAAATTTCTACTAAAAAGAGAGAAGTATCGCAAAAATCCGCTATCAAAAAAACAACCACTCAATAGAGTGGTTGTAAAAATATTAATGATGATGGTGACCATCCAATGATTTTTCGTTCGGTGCAAATGTGTTTGCCTTTGAATCTACTATAACAGAGTCGTGTGATTGTAAACCAATACGTAAGTACATAATAAACATAAATAAGAATACAAGAAGTATTACCGTAAACCCTAACACTATCGTATAGAAGTCAGATAAGAACGGATAATGGTGATCGAACATTATAAAAACTCCTCTCTATTTTAGTGATAACAATCATTAACCAATTATAACCTAATAAATTGGAACATTGTAGGGGAATTTAGTTAGTTAATGTAGAAAAAATTGTAAATATGACGACATCTTGAAAATTAATTATTTGGCAATAATACTGAAACAGCTGTTAAAATGCCCAGTTTCCATTACGGAAAACTGGTTCAGCTTGTCCGTCTGCTGTAATTCCATCAATATTCATCTGTTCAGAACCGATCATGAAGTCAACATGTGTAATGCTTTCGTTTAGACCGTTAGCTTTTAACTCGTCACGTGACATTGTCTTTCCGCCTTCAATACAAAATGCATAGGCACTGCCGATTGCCAAGTGGTTTGATGCGTTTTCATCGAATAATGTATTGTAGAATAAAATATTCGACTGTGAAATTGGAGAATGGAATGGAACAAGCGCCACTTCTCCTAAATAATGCGAGCCTTCATCTGTAGCAACAAGATTTTTTAACACTTCTTCACCTTGCTCGGCCTCAACTTTAACAATGCGCCCGTTTTCAAATGTAAGTTTGAAGTTGTCGATAATATTACCGCCATAGCTTAATGGCTTTGTACTAGTCACATACCCGTTTACACCATCTTTATGCGGTACTGTGAAAACTTCTTCAGTTGGCATATTTGCCATGAACTCATCGCCTTTTTCATTGACACTGCCTGCACCACACCATAAATGACCTTTAGGCAGTTCGATCGTCAAGTCCGTCCCGGGAGCTGTATAATGTAATTTCGCATAGTTTTTATTGTTTAAGTAATCAACCTTTTCATGCAGGTTATCATTATGCTGTGCCCAAGCTTCAACCGGGTTGTCCAGATCCGCACGTGTCGCTTTAAAGATGGCATCCCATAATGCATCTGCTTGCTTTTCTTCCGGTAACTCAGGGAATACTTTGCTAGCCCATTGTTTTGATGGAGCAGCGATTACCGTCCAGCTGATTTTGTCTGACTGAACATATTGACGGTACTTGTTCAATGCAGTACCAGAAGCTTTCTGGAATGCTGCAATTCGTTTTGAATCAATCCCTGACAGTAAATCCGGACTTTGGGATACGATGCTCATAAATGCCGCACCTTGTTCAGCAAGCCATTCACGTTCCTGCACTTTCCAAGGAGGGAAGAAATCGAAAGAATCTTCCGGTGCCAACTCATATCGAGCACGTGTAATTTGATCATCTGTATAATCTACAAATACTTGTTTTGCTCCAACTTCATAAGCGATTTTTGTCACTGCCTGTACAAAAGGTGCCGATTCGATGGAAGCCGCAATATACAAATATTGATTCGGCTGAATATTGACACCGATTTTTACTGCCAGTTCTGCGTATTTCGTTAAATTTGCTTCAAACATAGAATTCATTGATTCATTCCTCCAATAATTATCTTAAAAATTAGTTAATTTCCAACACAATAATAGTCATATTCCAGCTTAGAAAAGAACAATAATGTGTCAAAAACAAAAAAATCTTCTTATAACTAGTGTAAAGGAAGTTAATAAAAATTTAAATATACCGAAATAAAGAAAAGACATCGTAATTTGGAGGTACTACATATGGATATATCATCAGTTGTTGGGATTATCATCGCCTTTATCGCCCTGTTAGTAGGGATGTTCTTAAAGGGCGTTACACCGGAAGTGTTAATAAACCCTGCTGCGATTTTAATTATTATTTTCGGTACGATTGCTGCAGTAACAATCGCTTTCCCGATGAAGGAACTAAAAAGAGTTCCAAAGCTGTTCAAAATCTTATTTTCTGAAACAAAACTCGCAAGTGATATCGACTTGATCAAAATGTTTTCGCAATGGGCTGACTTAGCTCGTCGTGAAGGACTATTGGCGTTAGAAAGTAAAGCGGCTGAGATTGAAGATCCGTTTTTAAAAAATGGTCTGACATTAGCGATTGATGGTCAAAACGCTGACTATATTCGCGATGTGTTAACAGAGGAAGTTGAAGCGCTTGAAGATCGCCATGCAAGTGGAGCAGGTATTTTCTCGCAAGCAGGTACATATGCACCGACATTAGGGGTATTGGGTGCCGTAGTCGGTCTTATCGCTGCCCTGAAAGATATGACTGATATTGATAAATTAGGACATGCCATTTCAGCGGCCTTTGTGGCAACATTATTGGGGATTTTCACAGGTTACGTTTTATGGCATCCGTTTGCCAACAAGCTAAAACGTAAGTCTGCTGTAGAAGTGAAGCAAAAGATGATGATGATTGAAGGAATTTTATCCGTACTTGAAGGTGAAGCACCTCGTGTAATCGAGCAGAAACTGGCTTCATATTTAACGATGGAAGAACGTAAGCAAATTACCGAAAGCGGGGCGGGTGGCCTTGGCAAAGAAGCGTAAAAGACATAAAAAGCATGAGGAGCATATTGACGAGTCCTGGTTAGTACCTTATGCAGATATTTTAACTCTGTTATTAGCATTATTTATCGTACTATTTGCATCAAGCTCTGTGGATGAGCAGAAATTAGAGCAAATGTCAGCAGTATTTAATAATATTTTTACTGGTGGTACAGGAGTAATGGATAACCCAGCCATTATTCAATCACCGGATAGTACGCCACCAACAGGAATATCCAAATATATGGAGGATCAGGAACGCCTCCATGAAACGCAAAACCGTGTGGACGAGTTTATTGCGATTAATGAGCTCGAAGACCAGTTTGAAACGAAAATGACAGATGAAGGATTATTGATTACAATCCGGGACAGTATTTTATTTGATATGGGGCGAGCGGATGTAAAGGCGGAATACAATACAATTGCCGATGAGCTTGCTCAATTATTAATGTTTGATCCACCGCGTAATATTGTTATTACAGGTCATACAGATAATGTACCGATTAAGACACCGGAATTTGATTCTAACTGGGATCTGTCGGTTATGCGTGCGGTAAACTTCATGAAGGAAATTGTTTCGGGCAATGAAAGACTGGATTCCAAATACTTCAGTGTTAAAGGCTTTGGAGAATTCCAGCCGATTGCTACAAATGATACAGCAGAAGGCAGAGCTAAAAACCGTCGTGTTGAAGTGCTCGTACAGCCGCGTATAGCAGAAAATGGCGATATAATCGTTGAATAATGAGAAAGCTGTTTGGAAGGGTAAACCTTCTGAACAGCTTTTTTGTTGATTCATAACTCATAATAGAAGAAAGTACTTCCATACTACTTGGAATGAAAAAATTAATGTTAATTTGACATTCATCAAACAAAAGTTTATAATTATAAACAAATGTTTGATTCGAGGTGATAAAGTTGAATGAAAAGGAAAAATTAATTTTTCAATTAATAAAAAGAAATCCCTACTTATCACAACAGGAAATGGCAGAACAACTTGGTATGTCCAGGCCGGCGCTTGCCAACATGATTTCATCGCTCATAAAACGTGGAGAAATTTTAGGACGTGCCTATGTTTTGCCGGAAAAAAATCAAATCATTGCAATTGGTGGTGCCAATATCGATCGTAAATTCACTATTGAGCAAAATGTCCAGCTGGGGACTTCCAATCCTGCTGCGGTTACAGAATCTGTAGGCGGTGTAGCCCGTAATATCGCAGAAAACTTAGGACGTTTAGGCAACCGTGTTTCCCTTATTACTGTAATGGGTGAAGATCATGATAGTGCATTTATTGAACAAAATTGTAAAAGTATGATGAATGTGGATTTAGTAGAGAAATTAAGCGATTATAATACAGGTTCCTATACAGCAGTACTTGATAATACGGGCGAACTCGTAATATCAATGGCAAATATGGAGATTTATGATCAGCTGTTGCCGAGTATTCTAAAGAAGCACGAAGCAATATTACAAAATGCCAGCTGTATTGTCATCGATTTAAACAGTCCGCTGGAGACAGTAGAATATATTAGGAAATTTGCAATAGAGCGTAATATCGCATTGGCGGTTATCCCTGTTTCTTCACCTAAAATGAAGCATATGCCGCAAGATCTGACCGGTATACGCTACTTTATTTGCAACCGTGATGAAGCGGAAAGCTATTTAAATGTGAAGCTGGATACATTCAGCCATTATGACAAGGCTGTTAATATGTTGATGCAAAAAGGAGCGGAACATGTTGTGCTCACTTTAGGCGAGCACGGAGTTATGGTAGGTAATGAAGGCAAGGTAGTACATTACAAGGCCATTGCAACGAGAAACATAGTAGATGTTACCGGTGCCGGGGACGCATTTGTCAGTGCATTTTTACACGGTGTATTAAACGATGAGGTGCTTGAAGAGGCAATCCAGCTCGGGTTGGTAAATGCATCGAAAACTTTACAATCAGATAAAACAGTTCGTGAAGATTTAACAAAAGATAACTTACTTGAATGGAGGAATTTATAATGGAACAATATTTATCATATTCACAAGAGGTATTAGAAGCTAAAGAGAAAGGCTTACCGATCGTCGCATTGGAATCAACAATTATTTCACACGGTATGCCGTATCCACAAAATGTACAAACAGCTCGCGAAGTGGAACAAATCATTCGTGATGGCGGTGCAGTGCCGGCAACAATCGCATTAATCGATGGAAAAATTAAAATCGGTTTATCTGATGAAGAATTAGAAATGTTCGGTAATGCTCAAGGTGTAGCAAAAACAAGCCGTCGTGATATCGGCTATTTACTTGCAACAAAAAAAATCGGTGCAACGACTGTAGCAGCAACAATGATCTGTGCTGAGCTTGCTGGCATTGAATTATTCGTAACAGGCGGTATTGGTGGAGTTCACCGTGGTGCCGAAACAACAATGGATATTTCTGCAGACTTGGAAGAGCTGGCAATGACAAATGTTGCTGTAGTATGTGCAGGTGCAAAATCAATTTTAGATATCGGCTTAACATTGGAATACCTTGAAACAAAAGGTGTACCGGTAATCGGTTACGGAACAGATAAATTGCCTGCATTCTACGCACGTGAAAGTGAATTCGATGTAAATATCCGTGTTGATACTGCAGAAGAAACTGCCGCAATTTTACGCGCAAAATGGGATTTAGGTCTACGTGGCGGTGCATTGATCGCTAACCCAATTCCAGTAGAAGATGCTATGGAATCAAGTGTAATCGACGGAATTATTGAAAATGCATTAAATGAAGCAAAAGAACAAGGTATCGCTGGTAAAAATGTAACGCCATTCCTACTAGGTAAAGTGAAAGAACTGACAGAAGGCAAATCACTTGATGCAAATATTGCCCTTGTAAAACATAATGCTCGTGTAGGCGCAAAAATTGCTGTCGAATTAAATAAATAATTATTATTTCCTGGGGAATAGGAAATGAAAAAAAGAAGCTTGTCGAATGAATCGATAAGCTTCTTTTTCACATTATACAGCTGAGGTTATTTACGAAGGGCGCCTAGTTCTGCTACGATGGCATTCATTTCACTTGGGCTGAATGAATCGCGTTTCATAACCATTTCATATAAATATTGTAGATCTTCGTATTTTTCTTCGTCAAATGAAGAAGACTGCATAGCATCAACATTTACCATACGAAGTTTTTCTTTAATCTGCTCAATCATATAGACGACATTTTGCTGCGACGGATTTGATAAGTCCATAATTTGTGTGCCCTACCTTTCAATGTTTACAAAAATATCATTTCATGCAACCATCATATTGTCAACAGGTTAAAGTTTACTGAATACTTTTAATAATATCGAACATTCGTTAAAATACAAATAGAGAAGTTTTATGAAAAATTATTAGGGGAATACGAAAGCATATATAGGAGGAGAAAAATTAATGAAAAGTAAACTATTACCTTTTATAGCGATTGGAGCTGTAACTGGAGCAGCAATTAGTATGTTGGATAAACAAACTAGAGAGCATACTGTTGAAACAGCCAAAAAAGCGAAGGATACAGTAGCGTATTATTCCGAAAACCGCGATGAATTAATGGCATTGGTAGAAACAAAAATGGAACAAGCGCAATCATTGTATGGAACAGTTAATAATGGTGTCCAAACAATTATGCAAAATCAAAATGATATTAAAGAGTTACCAGCTACAATTCAAAGTATGGTTTCTGAAACGATTCAGGCTTTCTCGAAAAAGGATGATCAAATCGGGTAACCGGATGTCCATGATATCCACTGAATCAACATAATGTGAACAGGTGGTGGCAGCATGGAAGAAAAAGAAGAACTAAAAGAAAAGATCTCACTAGTTAAATCATATGTTTCGCCCGAGCGCAGCCAAATAAATGTATTGACGACAAAAGGGTTCATCCAGGATTTAATTTATCGAATTAAGAATGTGGACATGTCAGGCATGGGGGCACAGCTGGCCTATTTTTTCCTGTTATCATTTTTCCCGATGCTTATTTTTATGGTAACGCTTTTACCGTATTTAAATTTGGAACAAGGGCAAATATTCGACTTTTTAAGTGATGTAATGCCTGACGAAGTATATGGACTGATTGAAACTACGCTAGCTGATGTTTTAAACAATCAAAACGGCGGACTGCTTTCAATCGGTATTATTGGTACGCTCTGGTCTGCCTCAAGAGGTGTTGATGCACTGATGAAAGCATTAAACCGTGCGTACGATGTTGAAGGCAGAGCAGGGTTTTTAAACCGTTTATGGTCACTTGTTTTTACAGTTGCATTAGTGGCAGTTATTTTAATCGCCCTGTTATTCCCGGTGTTTGGTCAGCAAATCGGTAATATCGTTTTCGGCTATTTTGGTGTAGAGGAATCATTCACAACCATTTGGACCTTTGTGCGCTGGATTATGCCGCCAACACTTATTTTCATCGTAATCTCAATCATGTATTGGATTGTTCCGAATACCGACCCGCGATTAACGATGTTTAGTGTTATTCCAGGAGCTGTATTTGCGACATTGGGCTGGCTTGTATTAACTTACGGATTCTCATTCTATATTAACAATTTCGGAAATTACAGCTCAACATACGGAAGTATCGGCGGGGTCATTATATTAATGCTTTGGCTCTATTTCACAGGAATGATTCTCATCCTTGGCGGATTACTAAACGCATCATTCCAAAAAAGACAGCTTGCAAAGGAAAGTAAAAAGCAAGCTAAATCACCTGTTTTTTAAGGTGTACCCGTGGAAAGCTTCCCTTGATGGAAATCAATTTTAACGCTCAGCAAAAAGCTATTTTTCTTTAGAGGAAAATAGCTTTTTTTATGTCCAAACTTTTTATTGATTTAGTCCTTCACGGTGCCATAGGGCGATTTGAAGTTTTAGTGCATCGTGAAACTCCGTAGGATTCAAATTCGTGTGCTCTCTAATTTGAGATAGCCGGTAAGTTAATGTATGTCGGTGTATTTGCAGTTCATCGGCAGTTGCTGAAAAGGATTTATTATTATTAAAAAAACTTTGCAAAGTAATTAATAATTTATCATCCAGCCCATTTAGTGTTTTTATACTGTAGTGCTGGGCAGCCTCCGGATTAAACAGCGTGAAAACTTCAACTTCCTTATGGTAAATTACTTTCGATCCGGTATTGTGATGTCTTAAAGCGAGTTGTGCTGTTCTATAGGAATGCGGTAAACGTTCGAGAGTATCTGCTTGTTCACCGACAGCAATCTTTATACTGAATTTGCTTTTAATATATGTATTAAAAGCTTCTACTAATTTAACGAGAGTAGGCTGATCCATTTCAGTCGTTAATATAAAATATTCGTCCAACTGAAAATGTCCAAATATGACGGGTTTGTTATAAAAGAAATCCTCGATATATTGAATAAGTGTCCGGTGGGAACCAGTCTTTTGCTCGGCCTTCAATAATATGATGCAATATGGAGCAATAAAAGGAATAGCCAGTTTTTTTATCCGTTCTTTTATAACACGATTAATGGATGTACCGCTAGTCAGTTCTTCAAAAATATGTACACTCATTTTCCGCTGCCACTCGCTTTTAGATTCGATAAGCGCCTGATGAACTAAAACTTCTGCTGTTAGCTGAACTAGTGAAGAAATATTTAGCAGCTCCTCATCGACCACACCGGTAATTCCAATAATACAAACGATTTCCTCCTGAAAGAAGATCGGCAAATTAATCCCATGTTTTGTTTGGGGGAATTCATGTAGATTGTCATCTGAAATTATGAGTGTTTTCTTCGTTTCCGCTACATACTTTGCACCTTCGTGAAACTTTTCCACCCGTTCCTTATCACCGGAAGCCAATATAATACCGTCAATGTTCATCACATTTACATTACGCTTTAATCGAAGCATTGTTTGCTCTACAATTTCGTTTGCCAGCCTTAACGTTAACAATTTATACACCTCGTATAAAAATAAAGTAATATTTATAAAAAAATTATACAACAAGTATAAAGTAAATTCAGAATTTTATCACTATAATCTTTGTAAGCGCTTTATTCATGTAAAGGAGGAATCATATGAAGATTATTATAAGCCCGGATTCCTTTAAAGGAACATTGACTTCAGGAGAAGTTACAACAGTTATAAAGGAAGCGATTAAAAGGGTGGACAGTAACATTGAAACGATATGTTTACCGATTGCGGATGGCGGTGAAGGAACACTTGATGCATTAGTCAAAGCGACAAAAGGTAAGTATTTGACAGCAACTGTTCAAAATCCTTTAGGGAAACTGATTGAAGCTAAATATGGAGTACTCGGTGACGGAATAACTTGTGTAATAGAGATGGCTCAAGCTTCAGGCTTAACGCTTATCGATGAAAAAGAAAAAAATCCCCGTTTTGCGACAACCTATGGAACGGGTCAACTTATACAGCATGCAATGGATTCAGGATATCGTCACTTCATAATTGGCATCGGGGGTAGCGCTACAAATGATGGTGGCCAAGGAATGCTAAGGGCACTTGGTATGAAGTTCATTGGGAAAGATGGTAATGAAATTTTAAACGATGTTTTTCAATTTAAGGAACTCGAGAAAATTGATCTGTCTAGTTTCGATACAAGAATCTCTGAAAGTACATTCATGATTGCCTGTGATGTAGATAATCCGTTAATCGGTTCAAATGGGGCTACTTCTGTATTCGGACCACAAAAAGGAGTAAAACCGAGTAATATTAATATATTTGATCAAAATCTAGAACATTATATTACGATAATCGAGTCACAGCAAAACGTAACAGTTCGGCATTGTGCAGGAGCTGGTGCGGCGGGAGGAATTGGATCAGCGTTTATGGCATTTTTTCCGCACCAATTTAAGCCTGGTGTAGATATTGTGCTGGAAGCAGTGCAGTTTTCAACTCATCTGGAATATGCGGATTACGTCATAACAGGTGAAGGGAAATCGGATGAACAGACACTTTCCGGAAAAGCTCCAATAGGGGTTGCTAAACTGGCTCAAGAACAAGGTGTTCCTACTATTTTGCTTTCAGGAATGGTGGAAAATTCCCATATACTAAAAACCTATTTTCATCAGGTTGAAAGCATTGTGAGTGAAGAAATTTCAGTGGAGCAATCATTGAATAATCCAAGCTTCTATTTGAATCAAAAGGTTATGGATTTAATAAAAAGATTACTATAAAGGAGTGGGGAAGAAATGTTGTTTCTAATTATTCTGATTGGTGTGTTGTTCATTGTCTTTGCAACCGCAAAACTAAAGCTGCATCCTTTTCTTGCATTATTAATTAGTTCATTCTTTGTCGGTATTGCAGCAGGTATGCCTTTATTGACAGTTGTAGAGAGTATTAACACAGGTTTTGGAGGCTTGATGACGAGTATCGGTATCGTTATCGTAGCAGGTACGATTATCGGAGTTATATTAGAAAGATCCGGTGCTGCATTTCGTATGGCCGAAGTCGTATTAAGGGTGATCGGACCGAAACGACCGCAATTAGCGATGTCGATCATTGGCTATATTGTATCTATCCCGGTATTTTGCGATTCGGGTTATATTATTCTAACGAGTTTAAAGAAAGCGCTCGCTAAACGTGCAGGCGTAACAATTGCTTCAATGGCAGTTGCTTTAGCTACTGGTTTATATGCAACACACGTGCTTGTACCGCCTACACCAGGCCCGATTGCGGCTGCAGGTAATATTGGTGCGACAGATTATTTAGGGACAATTATTTTAATGGGATTAATCGTTGCCATACCAGCAACAATTGTAGGTTATATTTGGGCAACGAAAGTAGCCTCAAAAATCCGGGTTGATGCAGATGATGAACCGGCATTAGATTATGAGGATATTATAAAATCGTTTGGTAAAATGCCTTCTACATTTAAATCATTCTTACCGATTGTGTTACCGATTGTGTTGATCGGTGCTGGTTCAATTGCTGCATTAGTTGGCGATCCGGAAGCAGGGGTTAATATGTTCTTCAGATTCCTCGGTTCACCTACAGTAGCACTTATACTAGGGGTATTTGCTGCATTTTTACTATTGCCTGAACTGAGTGAAGAAACATTATCAAACTGGATTGGTGAAGCATTAAAAGAAGCAGCACCAATTTTATTAATAACAGGTGCCGGTGGGGCATTTGGTACGGTTATAAAAAATACAGGTGTCGGTGATAAATTGCAGGAAATGGATTTAGGTGCATTGGCAACAGGTGCATTATTTTTATTAATTCCGTTTTTAATTGCCGCAGCGTTAAAGACAGCGCAAGGTTCTTCAACAGCAGCAATTGTTATTACATCTTCTTTAATTGCACCGATGCTACCGACTTTAGGAATCGAAGGGGCAGTACCGCTAGCTTTAGTTGTCATGGCGATCGGTGCAGGAGCAATGACAGTAAGCCATGTAAACGACAGTTTCTTCTGGGTCATTACACAATACAGCGGAATGAAAGTAACGGATGCCTATAAAGCGCAAACGATGGCAACATTGCTGATGGGATTGACGACAATTATTGTAACAATGGCTTTATGGTTTGTATTAGTTTAATAGAAAAAGCAAAAAGGTGCATCCTGTGAATGGGATGCACCTTTTAATGTTGGATTAAACATTTTTACTCAGCATACGTAATCCATTTAAAATAACTAAAATCGTACTGCCTTCATGACCGATAACGCCTATCGGAAGGCTGATCGCTTGGAAAAAGTTCGAAATGATCAGCAGTGCAATTACTGTTAATGAAAAAATAATGTTTTGTTTTACGATACGCTGCATTTTTCGAGAAAGCTTAACCGCATGGGCAATTTTGGATAAGTCATTTTTCATTAAAATGACATCCGCTGTTTCGAGTGCCACATCTGTACCGCCGCCCATTGCTATACCGATGGAGGCAGTTGCCAGAGCAGGTGCATCATTAATACCATCGCCAACCATTCCGACATGGCCGGAAGTTTTTTGATATTGTTTAATATGCTCGACTTTCGTTTCCGGCAAGCACTCCGCTACATAAGTGGAAACGCCTGCTTCTTTTGCGATCGCTTTTGCGGTTGTTTCATTGTCCCCAGTCAGCATCGCGACATTAATTCCAAGTTCTTGCAGTGCGGCTACCGCTTTTTTCGCCTCGTCCCGAACGACATCTTTTAGGGCGATCAGTGCTGCGATGCCCTGATGATCTTTCAGGAAGACAACTGTTTTACCTTCATTCGCTAATTGTTCGAGTGCTCCATCCGCAAATTGATTTGCCAAACCGGCTCCTACGAAATCAGGTTTCCCGATTATATAGGACTGTTCATTAAACTGCGCTTTCATCCCGTAACCCGGAATATCTTCAATAGTAATATTGTGCGGTGGGATAACATTCTGCTTTTTGGCAAATGCGTTGATTGCCTGTGCAAGGGGGTGGTTTGATTGTTCCTCGATGCCTGCAATTAAAGCCAACGTCTGTTGTTTGTCTAACTCATCACGTACGATAAAATCCGTCACAACCGGTGTTCCTTGTGTTAATGTACCGGTCTTATCGACAGCTAATACACGGATAGCACTTAAATGTTCTAAATGCACACCGCCTTTAACAAGAATTCCGTTTCTTGCCCCATTAGAAATTGCTGAAAGGGTAGCGGGCATAATAGAAGCAACTAACGCACAAGGAGATGCAACAACTAGCAGCACCATCGCGCGGTATAGAGTTGTCGTCCAGTCCCAGCCTAGTAAATAGTGCGGTAAAAACATCATCAGTGCTACGGCCAATAATACCGCCTTTACATAAACACTTTCAAAACGTTCAATAAACTGTTGTGAAGGTGATTTTTCACTATGTGCAGATTGAACAAGTGTAATGATTTTTTGGAATACCGTTTCGGTGCTAGGTTTCGTTACTTTTACAGTTAATACACTGTTTAAATTTACTGTCCCTGCAAAAACTTCATTCCCTACATTTTTTGTGATCGGCATTGATTCACCGGTAATCGCTGCCTCATCGACCGTTGAGACACCTTTGAAAATTTCGCCATCTGCCGGAATACGTTCGCCGGGCTTTACTAGAATATGGTCGTTCACCTTTAGGTCTTTTACAGAAACTTTAATCGGTTCAAATCCGCCTCGTACAAGCCATGCTTCTTCTGGCTGTAACTCCATTAATGAAGAGATTTCACGATTATTTTTATTCATTGCATATGTTTCAAGTGCACCACTTAAGGCAAAAATAAAGATTAATACGGCACCTTCCATCCAGTAACCGATAATGGCTGAACCAATGGCAGCGATAATCATTAAAATTTCGACATTTAAAGACTTATCTTCAATTGTATCTTCAATACCTTCTTTTGCTTTTGCATAGCCACCGATAAAAAATGCTGTTAAATAGGCTATTATGGCAGCTGTCGTCTGTTCTGTAGATTCCATTCGCCACGCGAGCAAAATGATAAAACCGGATACTAATGCAGCAATTAATTCTTTATGTTCTAAGATTTTCTCATTTAATGATAAGTTTTCTCGATTAGAATTATTCATAAATACCTCCTTGATAATGATTATTAATATTGATAAGGACTGATAATGAATTTCAATTAGTTTAGAATGATTTCTTATTTAGAATAATTATAATATAGGAAACTTATTTTGTAAATAACATACAATAGAGAATTAAAAAAAATAATGCCAACTTGACTTATAAGGATTATAGAGTAATATAGTGAAGTACATTTATTAAATAGGAGGAGTTTACTTTGGATTTATACGTATTGCTTAATATTGCTTTGCTATTAGTCGTAATTGCGTTTTTATACTTCCTTAAAACGAAGCATGTTAAGTTTTCGAATCGTGTTTTTATCGCCTTAGGATTAGGTATTTTGCTTGGGGCCGTTTTACAAATTGCTTATGGGGCGGGAGCAGATGCCATTAATGAAACTGTTCCATGGTATAACATCGTCGGTACCGGCTATGTAAAATTACTTCAGATGATTGCGATGCCTTTAGTATTCATTTCAATATTAGCGGCATTTACAAAAGTTACATTTGGTAAAAACTTAGGGAAGTCAGCAGCAGTTATTTTATCGGTATTGATCGGTACGACTGCTGTTGCAGCTGGTTTAGGTATTACATCAACAGTTCTGTTTGATTTAGATGCATCTCAAATTATGCAAGGTGAGGCCGAAATAGCTCGTGGGGAGTCATTGGTTGAGCGTTCGGCGGAAGTGACACCTTTACCGGAACAGATCTTATCGATGTTTCCTGCGAATCCATTTGCGGATTTAACAGGATCACGTGCAACATCAACAATTGGGGTTGTGATTTTTGCGGCATTTTTAGGATTTAGTTATTTAACACTCCGTCGAAAAGAAGAAGAAACGGCGGCAAATGTTAAAAAAGGTGTCGATGCACTTTACGGTTTAATTATGGGTGTTGTCCGAATTATTTTACGTTTGACTCCATATGGTGTAGCTGCCATTATGGCACGTACAGTTGCAACAAGTGATTTTGGAGCGATAATGGATTTAGGTAAATTCATCCTTGCTTCATATGTGGCATTGATCGCTATGTTCATCCTGCATTTAATCATTGTTTCATTAACAGGTTTAAGCCCATTGACTTATGTGAAGAAAACAGCAGAAGTATTACTGTTTGCCTTTACTTCACGTTCAAGTGCAGGGGCATTACCGTTAAATATTCAAACACAGACTAAGCGTCTTGGTGTTCCAGATGGTATTGCCAACTTTGCTGCCTCATTTGGTCTTTCAATCGGGCAAAACGGTTGTGCGGGTGTATATCCGGCAATGTTGGCCGTAATGATTGCACCGACAGTTGGTATCGATCCGTTAACACCTGGCTTTATCGCAACATTGATTTTAATTGTGGCGATTAGTTCGTTTGGTGTAGCAGGTGTAGGTGGTGGTGCGACATTCGCAGCCATTATCGTATTATCTGCAATGGACTTACCGATTGCTTTAGCAGGTGTTTTAATTTCGGTAGAACCTTTGATCGACATGGGTCGTACAGCGCTTAATGTAAGCGGGTCAATGGTTTCGGGTGTCGTATCAAGCCGTGCAACAAAAGAGCTCGATACAACAATCTACAATGAATCAGCCGATAAACAATTAGTTCAATAATAGTTAAAAGAGACTGGGACATAACCCAAAAAAGCTATTTTTCTCTGAGAGAAAAATAGCTTTTTTTTGCTGAGCGTTAAAATTGATTTCCATTCCGGGACGCTTTCCGCGGGCGTGGCCTGAGCCTGTAGTCTCAGGCGTCACGCTATTCCCGCAGGAGTCGCCCTCCATTCCAATCAATTTTGCAATATATCCATTTCTTAATAAAGGCTTTCCTTTTATTTAACAATAATTCTACTTATGTCCCGGCCTCTTTTTATAATCAAACAGTCGATCTCGCATAAAAAAACATGCGAAGAAAAATAGCCAAAGCATTACTGAAAGATAGATATATATAAATTCAAAAGTTACATAAGGAAAAATAATACTAACGTAAAGCGTATATAAAAGAGCAACGAGTAAACTACGCCTATACTGATATTTTTTGCTCACGTGTATTTGAGCAGCTATAAATATTGCATTGATCAGTATCATAATATAGAACATAAAACACCACCTATACCTTATATAAAAAATAGTATAGCATACCAATAAAAAGAATAGTTAGAATAATATGTAATTTGAAACGAGATAAAAAAACGGCTTCAACCTTTAGCGGTTGAAGCCGTTTTTTCTTATCTATTAGAATACACGCTCTGCATGCATCGCTAGTTTATCTAAAGAAGATTTCTCAACATCAGCATGTAATGAGTTTCCATGAGAGTCCATCGTTACAACTGCTGTAAAGTCTTTTACTGTTAAATGCCACATTGCTTCTGGAATACCGAATTCCATTAAGTCAACGCCGTCAACTGATTTAATGCAGTCTGCATAGTATTGAGCAGCACCACCGATTGCGTTTAAGTAAACGCCACCGTGTTCTGATAAAGCTTTAAGTGTTTTTGGACCCATACCGCCTTTACCCATAACAGCGCGGATACCGAATTTTTTCATGATATCGCCTTGGTATGGCTCCTCACGAATTGAAGTTGTTGGACCGGCAGCTTTAACAACCCAGTTGCCTGCTTCGTCTTTAGCCATTACTGGTCCGCAGTGGTAAATAATTTGACCATCTAAGTCTACTGGCGCTTCTACACCTTCACCGATTAAGTGGTGGTGGATTGCGTCGCGACCAGTGTACATACGGCCTGAAATTTTTACTACATCGCCAACTTTAAGTGAACGAATTTTTTCTTCAGTAATTGGTGCAACTAATTCAACTACTTTGTTGTCTGAGTTGTCTTGTTTTTCTTCATCGCGGAAAGTGATTTTCTCACCTTCTTGGTAGTGCCAGTTAGTGATTTCACCAGTCGCTGGATCGATATCGATTGCCATACGACGGTAAGCCCAACAGTTGTACGCTACAGATACGAAGAATGAAGCCGGTAAACGGTCCATTACACCGATTTTACATCCTAATAATGTCGCTTCACCGCCGAAGCCCATTGTACCAACACCGAATGTATTTGATTTTTCTACAATATACTTTTCTAGTTTTGCTAAGTCTTCGATTGGATTCACATCATCAACGTGACGGAACAATTGCTCTTTTGCAAGATCATAACCTGAAGAGCGGTCACCACCGATACCAACACCGATGAAACCAGCAGAACAGCCTTGTCCTTGTGCTTGCCATACAGAGTGTAAAATACATTTACGGATACCGTCTAAGTCACGACCGGCACGACCTAAACCTTCCAATTCTGTAGGTAAAGAATATTGGATATTTTTGTTTTCACAGCCGCCGCCTTTTAAAATAAGCTTCACTGTAATATAATCATTTTCCCATTGCTCAAACTTGATTACCGGAAGACCAGCACCAATGTTTGTTCCAGAGTTTTTACCAGTTAATGAATCAACTGAGTTTGGACGTAATTTTGCATCACCTGTAGCTGCAGCAATTGCAGTTTGGATTGCTTTTTTAATTTCGATTTGGTTTACGCCAACTGGAGTATATACTTTAAATGTTGGTAGACCTGTATCTTGACAAATTGGAGATACATTGTCTTCTGCCATTACAATATTTGTAGTGATTGTGTCTAAAGACATCGCTGCACGAGTACCAGCATTTTCTGCTTCTTTTGCAGCTTTAATAGCACGACGAACGTCTTTTGGTAAGTTAGTAGATGTTTCAGTTACTAAAGAATAAAGACTTTTTTCTAAAGTTTCTAAGTATGCCATCTTATTTTTCCCCCCAGAAAAATATGTGTATTTTAATTAATGAAAAGCTTGATATAAATGTAGAACAAAACTTCCACGTAAAAGGGAATGTGTTGTCCTTCTTAATAAACCATCTTACATTATAACTCTTTTAAAGTGGAAAAAAAAGAGCGCTTACATGAATGTTGTCAGATTGAAAGAAATAACAGCGAATAATAGCAGAATTGGTCAAAAAAACGAAAAAAGCAATACCTATTGTACAGGCATTGCTGAATTTTCTATTTTTCTTCGCGAGATTGGAATTGGTCCATTTTTTCTTCTAAATCATCCATCATTTGAATTAAGCGATCAATATCTTCAAGTTCCGTTGTTTCAGGATCGATTGCATCAAGCACTTCAAGGAAAATTTCCAGACGTTCTTTTAAATAGGTTACTTGTTGTTCTTTGTTTGTAATTGGCTTCATAATGTATGATGCTCCTTTTGCATTGACTTATTAATATTATACTACGCTATTTTCTAAAAGTTAAACAACAACTTGTAGAATATATCGGACCATTCTATTAATCTAACTTTAAAAAATAGGAAATTGTATAGTACTTGTTAATTATTTTAACATTCTGTTAATTTTGAATATTTACATTATTGAAGTGTTATGATAAAGTAAATTCATACTTAAATACGAAGGAGATGGTCGGAAAAAGAATGTATAGACAAACTCAGGAAAAGGAGGACGTTTAAACATATACGGCTATTAATTGCCGATACGATTGTTTACGCAACGCAGAAATGGAATATAGTGATATTTAAAACCCTAGTTGACTTTTAGAGATAAAGTTGGCTAGGGTTTTTGAGTTTACTTTTATTTCTTCCAAAAGCTGTGATACGATATTTTGTATGAACTAAGGGAGAATAATTGAAATGAGTTATGAACAGCGCAGATTTGCTATTTTAGTAATTATTGTATCAATATCAGGTTTTTCACAAGGAATGCTTTTACCTCTGATTTCAGTAATTTTTGAAGGGGATGGCGTATCGTCAACGCTCAATGGATTTAATGCAACAGGGTTATACATAGGAACACTATTAATTTCACCATTTATCGAGCAGCCATTACGAAAATATGGCTACAAACCAATTATTTTATTAGGTGGGGCACTCGTTTTCATATCACTGTTTTTATTCCCGTTATGGAAAAGTGTGATGTTTTGGTTTATTCTTCGTCTGTTAATTGGCATCGGGGATCATGCACTGCATTTTTCAACGCAAACTTGGATAACTTCAACAACAGCTGCACATAAACTAGGTAAAAGCATGTCAATATACGGCATATCTTTTGGTGTAGGCTTTGCAGTCGGTCCGTTGTTTGTCCCGCTAATTAAAATTTCGGAAAGCTTTCCGTTTATTATTTCTTCGGCCTTATGTTTATTGGCATGGTCTTTAATATTTTTCGTGAAAAATGAAAAACCCGAAGCGTTGGCAGGAGATGCGAATGAATCTGGTTTCAAGCGTTACAGTCTCGCTGTAAAATATGGCTGGATTGCCTTTTTACCACCGTTTGTTTATGGATTTTTAGAGTCTTCTTTAAATGCTTTATTCCCGGTATATGCGTTACGAAAGGATTTTGATGTAGCTTATGTATCGATAATTTTGGCAGGCTTTTCAATCGGTGCGATTGTTATGCAGTTTCCGCTTGGTGCATTAGGTGATAAAATTGGTCGCCATAAAGTCATTGTTTCAGGATTGCTCGCCGGAAGTATATTTTTCTTAATAGGAAACTTCTTGGAGTATTCCGAAATGTATGTAGCGGCAATGTTCTTTTTGGCAGGTATGTGTGTAGGATCGATGTTCTCGCTCGGTATCACATATATGACCGATCTGACTCCGAAAGAGCTGTTGCCGACAGGGAACTTGCTTTGTGGTATTTTCTTCAGCTTAGGCAGTTTAACCGGCCCGCTATTGGGCGGATTATATTTGGAGATTTTCCCGAGCAGCGGGTTTTTATTTGTGATTTCGGTCATGCTTCTGACAGTAGCCGTTATCATCCAGTTTTTTGGCAACTCGAAAAAAACAGCTATATAAAAAGCAGACGTTCTCTTAATTGGAACGTCTGCTTTTTACTGAAAAGAAGACTATTGCTGTAGTAATCATTGCTAAAATTATGTAGATGAACACATTTAAGTAATTTACACCACCAAATGTTACAGCAGCTTGAAGTGAGCTTGCTGAAGTTGCGGAGTTTTCATCATTGCTCGGAAAGATAAAGCCTGCAAAAGATGAAATCGCCCAATAAGAAATTATAAAAGTGATCACGACAAATAGAAAGTTTTTCATATTAATACCTCCTGGCGAATTCTATTTTACATGAAAAGTATAGATGAGGGGAGGTTCTGCTGAAATGATTCTTTAAAAAAGCGGCGCAACCCTATTAAAAAGGTTCGCCGCTTTTGTGTTGTTTTGCTTCGGGATCTGGTTGGTGAAAACATAGATTTTACTATTTTTTTAAAGTCAATTTCACAACACATTCTACCTGTGCTGTTTGCGGGAACATATCAACCGGTTGAATATATTCTACGTTGTAAGCCTTTGATAATTCTTTTAAATCACGCGCTAGTGTTGATGGGTTACAAGATGTGTAGACAAAGCGCTTTGGTTTGATTTTTAATACAGTTCGAATAAAGCCCGGCTCTAAACCTGTACGAGGCGGATCCACACAAATGACATCCGGACGGTAATCTTCTTTTGACCAGCGGAACAGCCATTTATCGGCAGAGCCTGGGAAGAAACGTACATGCTGCAGGTTATCGTTTGTACGTGCATTGTACTTCGCATCGGCAATGGCTTCATCGACATTATCCATACCACGCACTTCACGGGCACCTTCTGCCAGCCACATACCGATAGTCCCAACACCACAGTATGCATCGACAACATTTTCTTTTCCTGTTAGTGCTGCGGCTTTTTTAATTTCATTGTATAAATGTACTGTTTGTTCAGGGTTAAGCTGGAAGAATGCACGAGTTGATAAATCAAATGCAAATTCGCCCAACTTTTCATGGATTGCGTCTTTTCCATCTAAAATATAAGTGTCCGGACCAAATATTAACGATGTTTTCTCGCGGTTGACGTTTTGGGTAATAGACACGATTGAAGGATCAATCTTTTTAATACGTTCAATCAATTCCTCTTTATGAGGCAGTTCACGGCGTGTTGTTACAAGACATACTTGTGTTTCGCCAGAGCGCATTCCTGTACGGACAACAATTGTACGAACTAAGCCATTTAATGTTTTTCCGTCGTAAATCGGAATATTTAGCTTTTGTAAAATTTTACGAGTAGCAACGGTAATCTTTGAAGTTACAGGGTGTTGTACAAGACAGTCGTTTATATTTAGTAGCTGGTTTGTTCCTTCTGCAAATAAACCTGCATAGACACGCTTGCCTTCTTTGCGTACTTGGAACTGAGATTTGTTACGGTAATGCCAAGGATTATCCATTCCGATCGTTGGGCGGATTTCAGCAGTTTGACCGATTTCTTTTGCGTATTTTTCGAATGCTTGTACGACAATATCACGCTTATTCATTAACTGCGCATCATAAGTCATATGCTGTAATTGACAGCCACCACACTCAGAATACACAGGGCAAGGTGCTTCTTGACGGAATTCGCTTGCTTTACGTATTGCTAAAATT
This sequence comes from Solibacillus sp. FSL R5-0691, assembly GCF_037974225.1. Classification (GTDB taxonomy): domain Bacteria; phylum Bacillota; class Bacilli; order Bacillales_A; family Planococcaceae; genus Solibacillus. The sequence continues at coordinate 3,016,023 of NZ_CP150231.1, read as the reverse complement.
TCCGCTTCAGCAAATTTTGGTGATACTTTTGTTAATTTTACTGTTACTTCTTCTCCAGGAATCGCACCTTTTACGAATACGACATTGCGTTTATAAAAACCTACGCCTTCACCATTAATACCGAGGCGCTTTATAGTTAACGGGAACTTTTGCCCGACTTCCATTTTAATTTCACTCAAGTTTACACGTCCTTTAAATAGAGTAACTCGCACCAAAATTTAGTGCGAGTCACTTCCTTTTCTTCATCATTACAGTATAACGGAAAGTACAATGAAAAGAAAGGAACGCTACTTTTCTAATACGGGGAAATCTTTTCGTATTCAAGCACCAAATCATCCAAAGAGCCAAATGTATAGCCTTGTGCTTTCGCATCTTTTATAAATTGAGGTAACGCTTCGGCATTATCCTGCGCTACTGTATGCATTAATATAATCGCGCCAGGGTGAAGCTGGTTCATCAATGCATCATATGCATATTTAGCACCGCGACGTTCATCCTTCAGCCAGTCTTTAAAAGCGATTGACCAGAACATATGGCGATAGCCCGCTTCATTTCCGACTTTCAGTACTTCTTCATTAAATATACCTTCCGGCGGTCGGGCATAATAAGTCCGTTTGACACCAGTCAGTTCATTTAATTTATCATCAAACTGTTTCCATTCCTTCTTCATGCCTTCAGGGGTCAAGCGCGCCATATTCGGATGACCATATGAATGGTTTCCGATAATATGACCATCTTTCACCATTGTTTTTACTAAGTCGGTCGCGCTCGTTAAATAGTGGCCGGTCAAGAAGAAAGTGGCTGGAGCTTTTTCTTCCCGCAAAGTATTTAAAATACTCTCGGTATAGCCGTTTTCATAGCCGTTATCGAATGTTAAGTAAACAATTTTCTTTTCTTCATTCCCCTTATAAATCGCACCATATTTACTTAACATAGACTCAAGCGGTTCACCTATTTCTACAGGTGCACCATTACGGCTTGGCTTAAAGCCCCAATGAAATTCCTCTGCTTTTGCAACAGATACAGATATAAAGGAAATAAATGTGGCAATTAACACGAAGCTAATCCCTAAAATATGTTTTTTCAATGAAAAAGCAACCTCCTTTTACAAGGTAGGTTGCGTGAAAAGCATTGTTTTATTCATATAGATCACGAATTGCATTTTCTACAGAAACAAACTTAAATTCAAAATTGGCGTTTAGTAATTTTTCGGGTACGACATGCTGACCTTCCAGTACGAGCATACTTTTTTCGCCAAGAGCAAGTTTTAAAGCAATGCTTGGGACCGGAAACCAATGCGGACGATTCAGTGCTTTGCTAATTGAATGCCCAAATTGCTTCATTCGTTTTACATTCGGTGTCGTAAAATTAATTGGCCCTGATAAGGCATCATTTTCTATTGAAAAAAGTATGGCACGTGCCACATCTTCTACATGAATCCAGCTAAGCCACTGTATACCTGAGCCAATTGTTCCGCCGACACCAAGTTTATAAGGAAGTACCATCATCGGCAATGCACCTTCACCTTTTTCCAAAATAACGCCAAAACGGGTTAAACAAGTACGAATGCCCATTTGTTGGGCTTGCATTGCTTTTTCTTCCCACTGTGCTACAACGCTTCCTAAAAAATCAGATGCTTTTTCGGTCGCTTGTTCCGTATAAACAGCTGTTTCGGAAACAGGATAAATACCAACAGCGCTTGCATTAATGAGTACTTTCGGTTTTTGCTTCACATTTTGAATAATACGGATGATTTCATCGGTAGACTCCAAACGGCTTGAGAGGATTTTTTGTTTTTGCTCATCTGTCCACCGACCCTCATTAAGCGAGACCCCAGCTAAATTTACGAATGCATCCGTATTTTCAACATGATGCTCCGGTGTTGCACCATCATTTAGCCATTGCACATAATGGATACTATTTTCTGTTTTCGGCTTTCCCCGTGTCAAAACGATGACTTCGTGACCTTGTTCAAGTAATAGTTTACTCAATCTCCTGCCAACCATTCCTGTACCGCCTGCAATTGCAACTTTTATAACAAACACCGCCTTTATGTCTTTTTGTTTCTATTAGTATACCGTTCCATGAAACTATAAGTAAAAAGATGTATACTAGAATGTACATTGTTATTGTGAGGTGTACACGGTGCAAGTCCAAATCATTACAAAAATTGGTCGTCAAAAAAACAATCAAGAGCGCTACAATATATACTTAAATGAAAAATATGCTTTTGCGGTAGATGAAGGCACTCTTATTAAGTTCGGTTTGCAAAAAGGCAAAGTACTTGAGCAGATGGAAATAGATGAAATACAATATGAAGATGAAATTGCAAAAGCGTTTAACAAAGCACTTAACTTTTTAAGCTTCCAAATGCGCAGTGAACATGAAGTGAAAACCAAGCTTCTGAAAGCAGGGCATGGGGAAGCTGTTGTACAGGAAGCCATTCATAAATTAACCGGCTTAGGCTTTTTAAATGATGAAAGTTATTCAAAAGCATTGCTTGAAACGAGAAAGCGTACGACGAAAAAAGGGCCTGCTGCAATTCGTCAGGATCTGATGCAAAAAGGGATTGATAAAAATTTGCAGCAGATAGTATTGGCGACATTTGAACATGATGAACAGGTAAAGCTTGCAATGGAATTGGCGGAAAAAGCCGTACGTTCCAATACAAACAAAACGCCGACACAAGTGAAACAGAAAATTCAGGATGTGCTGTTGCGTAAAGGGTATTCCTATGAGATTGTTAAAGAAATACTCGACCAGATTACATTAGAGCGCGATGAAGACGAATGGTCCGAGCTAATAGAAGCTCAAGGCGAAAAAATTTGGCGCAAATATGCAGCCAAACTGACAGGGTCTGATCTTCGGCAAAAAGTTAAGCAGGCACTTTATCAAAAGGGCTTTCCAATAGAGAAAATCAATGAATATATAGAACAGAAGGAGCAACAACAAAATGAATGAATTAACATATAGTTCAATGTCTGAACAGGAATTACGTCAGGAAATTGCAAATTTACGAGAACGTGCAAGAAAAGCAGAACAGTTAGGGATTGTAAATGAATACGCTGTTTATGAGCGTAAAGCATTGATGGCTGAGGCATATTTAGTGGATCTATCCACTATTATTCCAGGTGAAATCTATCGTTTGAACGGATCGCCAGGTGAGTTTTTCCAAGTGGATTATTTAAAAGGCCGCTTTGCATGGGGACACCGATTAGGATCAGAACGTTTTGAAGAGGCATTACCAGTTTCTATTTTACGTCCAATGAAAGAAGGGAAGTAGCATGGAAGATTTATATCAAAGACTGACAGAACAATTATTAGAGAAAAACCCTAAATTACCGGCAGGTCGTGCCCGTACATGGGTGGAGTTATTGTGCAGCGATTTCGAGTCCACATCTGCCAAAGCCGGTGCGAATTACCGTGGCTCGGAGTACACGGCTAAATTGGTGAGCCAGTTAATTGAAAGTTATGGTGATAAGCTTCATTTATTTGCGGCAAAAAATCCGAAATATGCGCAACTTTTAAATGACAGTGATGATACTTTGAATTAAAATTATTCAGCGATAATTTAGCTTCAACGGCAATTGCAATATAAAAAAAACCACCAGTTGGGGCTGGTGGTTTTCCGTTTTTATTAGTCATTGCCGGCTCCTATTTGCAGTCGTTTCTGTAATTTTTCTTCTGTGAAAATCCAGCCGGTATAAGAATTGACAATGTTAAGCTCTTTATCTAAGTGGGCGACAGCAACGAAAGGGTAACGATCATTACTGCGATAGCGTAAATCGATTAAACGCAGTTCTGTTACGCCGCTTTCAAGCTCTGAAATTTCCCAGCGGTAAAGTGGTGAAAACGATAAGAAGGCAGCTAAGTTTGGATCTTTTATCGCTTTTTCGACGAGCTCAGTTTTCGGAATCGGTTCAATTTTGAACTTATCGTAAATATTGACCGATCTGCGATAGGCACGGCCGACATAGAAGTGCGTTTTAGATTTAGCGGCAACTTTCCAATGGAAAAAGCGCATTGTCGGAGCGACAATTACAAATTCTTCGTCCTGCAGTTCATGATGAACCGCATTTTTAACCGCCTTTTGAAGAGCAAAACGTAAAATATAATAGAAGAAAATAATGATATACATGACCGTAAATGTGAGCACAGGCTCTGTCCCTAATAACCAAAGTAAAATACCGATACAATGCAACGTAAATATAATCGGATCGAATGTATTAATAACACCGAGTGCAACCCACTTTTTTGAAAACGGACGCAATGCCTGTGTGCCGTATGCGTTGAAAATATCTACAAACACATGTAAAAATACGGCGATCTGTGTCCATAGCCATACATTGAACAGATGGACATCAGGCAAAATAAGAGCGAGTACACCTGTTATTAAGAGAGGCCATAGTAAAACGGCCGGTATTGAATGTGTAATCCCGCGATGATGGCGTATATAAACCGCATTATTCCGAAGTTTTAAAACCGTATCAATATCCGGTGCCTGTTGTCCGATAATCGTTCCAGCCATTACAGCCGTAAAGGTCATGGAATGACTTGCGACAGTCGGGTCTACAAGTGCTAGGCCTCCGATAGCAATGCCCATGACGAGATGTGTGCCTGAATCCAAATGTATCAACCCCTCGATCTTAAAACCGTTCGAGAACGGAAAAATTTAGCAATAGTATCCACATTATAATATACCCTTTTTTAAGGAAATAAAATCGAATTTTTGGAGGACAATGTGAACTATCCATATACAAAACAATTTCGCCAGGCTTTAGTGCAATGGTTTTTGGAAGAACAACGAGATTTGCCTTGGCGCCGTACGAAAGAACCCTATCATATCTGGGTGTCTGAAGTAATGCTGCAGCAAACAAGAGTCGATACAGTCATTCCATATTACAACCGTTTTATAGAAAAATACCCGACAGCGGAAAGCTTAGCCTATTCCCCGGAAGAAGAGCTGCTTAAAATGTGGGAAGGACTAGGGTATTATTCCCGTGTCCGGAATTTGCAAGCAGGTGTCAGGGAAGTAGTCGAAGTGTACGGCGGGAAAGTACCGGATAACCGCATCGATATATCAAAGCTTAAAGGTGTTGGACCTTATACAGCAGGAGCAATATTAAGTATTGCTTACGGAAAGCCGGAGCACGCTGTAGATGGAAATGTTATGCGTGTACTTAGTCGTGTATTAAATATAGATGCAGATATTGCTTTGCCGAAAACAAAGAAAATTTTTGAACAGGCAGTAACGGAACTGATTGATCCTGAAAATACATCTGCTTTTAATCAAGGACTGATGGAGCTCGGGGCACTAATTTGTACCCCAACTTCACCAAAATGCCTATTATGCCCGGTACGTGATTATTGCACAGCATTCCATGAAGGTGATCCTTCCAGCTTGCCGGTTAAATCCAAAAAGCTGAAAACAAAAAATATTGATTATGATGTATATATTATCCGTGATCAGGAAGGACGCTTTTTAATGGAGAAACGTCCGGAAAATGGCCTCCTTGCAAACATGTGGCAGTTTGTAATGATAGAACGCCAGACAGATGAAAGTAGTTTAACCAAAGTGGAAAAACAATATAACGTCACTTTGGAGCACAATTTTAAGGAACCGATTTTAAGTTTCAAACATGTGTTTTCTCATTTGAAATGGCAAATTGAAAGCTATTTAGTGGATGCAGTTGAAGTGAATGGCAATACGGAAAATACAGCATTCTTTACTAAAGAGCAAATTGCCAAATTACCAATGCCTGTACCGATGTTGAAAATCTGGGAAAAAATCAATGCATAATTCTTTTATCACCAGACCACAATAATGGTCATGGAGGTGACAAAGATGAGTCGCAATGAACAAAACCGTAATAAACAAAACCAACGTAATAATAACAATAACCAGCAAAACAACTTTGAGGAGTTTGGTCAAGAACTAAACTTCAACGAATTTGATCAGCAAAACCAAAAGCAAAATCAAAACCAAAACCAAAAACAAAATAACCGTCAAAACAACCGACAAAACAATATCCTTGAAGAGTTCGGCCTAGACGAAGACTTCAATGAAGTTCAACAACAAAACCAAAAACAGCAACGCGAGCAAGAGCAGCGTAACGCACAATTCGCGAAACGTAACAACAACAACTTCTAAGGAAGTGCAGAAAGATGTTCTGAAGGTATAAACTTTCAGAGCATCTTTTTTGTTTTAAAACGAAGGAGTAGGGAAATCATAAAACAACTGGCTTAGTTTTAATATGTGCAACTATAAAGGATACGCGATAATTTTCACGCAAAATTGAAAATAATTGCATTCGAACTACAAGTTTTGCCAAAGCATTGTTATAATACAATAAAGACTGCTAGAATTTTTAGCTAAGACGAAAAGGTGGGCTTTATGATGGCATTACCGGTTGAAGGAGAAAAAATCCAAATACATAGTTATAAGCACAATGGTAATATCCACCGTGTCTGGCAAGAAACGATGGTATTAAAAGCAACAAAAAATATTATTATCGGTGCAAATGAAAAAACACTCGTTACGGAATCGGATGGTCGCACCTGGCTGACACGTGAGCCCTCGATTTGTTACTTTCATGCTGAGCATTGGTTCAATATTATTTGTATGTTGCGTGATGACGGTGTGTATTACTATTGCAACATCAGTTCACCGTTTGTGTTTGATAACAGCTGCTTAAAGTATATTGACTATGATTTGGACGTAAAAGTGTTTCCGGATATGACTCATGCCTTATTGGATGAAGATGAGTATGAGCAGCACAGATTGGAAATGAACTACCCTGAAGTCATAGATAAAATTTTACAGCGGAATGTTAAAACATTGGTAAGCTGGATTGAACAACGCCGTGGACCATTTGCTCCGGATTTCATAGAATCCTGGACAAATCGGTATCTCTTATTAAGTGAAATTCAGGCAAATAAAGAGTAAATGAGACACAAGTAACTTTTTTATGTTGCTTGTGTTTTTCTTTTGGGTAAAGTACATGAGTAAATATTTAATGGGGAATTATGTTATGATAATTGCTGTTGCAAAATTTCTGGAGGGAAGTGTTTTTTGCATTGGATAGTATTAAACGTTATATGCGGTTCGTTAAGCCGTATAAACTGCTTTTATTTTTAACAATCGTAATCGGCATACTAAAATTTGCGATTCCGCTATTTTTACCGTGGCTCCTGCAAATAATTATCGATGATATATTGTTAAATGATGGGATGTCTACAGAAGAAAAAACAAGCCAGTTGTTTACATGGATCGGCATTGCACTCGTCTTGTTTTTTGTTATTCGACCACCAATCGAATATTACCGCCAATACTTTGCGCAAAACTTGAGTAATAATATTTTATTTGATATACGTAAAGAATTGTATGGCCATTTACAGAAGCTAAGCTTAAAGTATTATGCGAATACGCGAGCCGGAGAAGTTATTTCGCGTGTCATTAATGATGTTGAGCAAACAAAAAACTTTGTTATGACCGGATTGATGAACTTATGGCTCGATTTGGCGACCATTTTAATCGTAATCGGTGTCATGTTTGCAATGGATGTAAAGTTGACACTTGTATCGCTTATCGCACTGCCGTTTTACGCATTTAGTGTCAAGTATTTCTTCGGAAGACTTCGCAGCTTAACGAAGGAACGCTCACAGGCTCTGGCGGGTGTTCAAAGTTATTTACATGAACGTGTTGCCGGGATGAGCATCATCAAAAGTTTTACATTGGAAAAGCACGAACAGAAGATTTTCGATGAAACGAACGGAGAGTTCCTTAATAAAGCGCTGGACCATTCACGTTGGAACGCCAAATCTTTTGCTGTCGTTAATACCATTACAGATATGGCACCGCTGATCGTAATTGGCTATGCAGGTTATCAGTATTTGCAAGGCGACTTATCTATCGGTGTACTTGTTGCGTTTTATGCCTATATTGAACGCTTGTATGGACCGCTTCGCCGATTGGTGAGTTCATCGACAACATTGACTCAGTCAATTGCCTCGATGGACCGTATGTTTGAACTGATGGATGAGAAATATGAAGTTCAAAACAAGCCTAACGCAATGGTGTTACCCGCAGCAAAAGGGAAACTTCAATTTGATCATGTTACATTCAAATATGATCAAGGTGGCAACACGATTTTAAATGCAGTTGATTTCACAATTGAACCTGGACAAACTGTTGCCTTCGTAGGTATGAGCGGTGGGGGAAAATCAACAATCGTCAGCTTAATTCCGCGTTTCTATGATGTGACGGAAGGAGCGGTTAAGATTGATGATCAAAACGTTAAAGACGTGACAATCGAATCTTTACGCTCACAAATCGGGATAGTATTGCAGGATAATATTTTGTTTAGTGATTCCGTGAAGCAGAATATTTTGATGGGGAATCCGCACGCGACTGATGAAGAAATCGTTGCTGCTGCCAAAGCGGCGAATGCCCATGACTTTATAATGGGATTACCGGAAGGCTATGACACGAAAGTGGGGGAACGCGGTGTCAAACTTTCAGGCGGGCAGAAGCAGCGAGTTGCTATTGCACGAGTATTTCTTAAAAATCCGCCGATTCTAGTATTGGATGAGGCGACTTCTGCACTCGATCTGGAAAGTGAAGCACTAATTCAAGACTCGCTTGACCGTTTAGCACATGAGCGGACAACGATAATTATCGCTCACCGACTGTCTACAATTACCCATGCCGACAACATTTTCGTTATTGAACACGGAGAAGTTATCGAATCCGGTACACATCAACGACTAATGGAGCAACAAGGCGCATATTATAACTTATTCCAAGTACAAAAATTAGATTAAAACTGAGTGACTATGTTGAGATAAATCAGCATAGTCACTTTTTTATATATTAAAATTACATTTTTTTACGATAATGTTGTAAATTAGTAGATGTTATAATATCATATTTTCAAATACTTTTTAATCTTCAGAAAATTGGGGTGGTTAAATGAGTCGAAAAGCTGTGCTTGAAGTGAGAGAGTTAGAAACGACATTTTTTTCAGACAGTGGAAAGGTTGCAGCTGTCGATCGAATAAGCTTTTCAATTCATGAAGGGGAAATTCTCGCCATCGTAGGGGAGTCCGGTTGTGGTAAAAGTGTTACTTCCCTCTCTATTATGGGGCTTGTACCGAGTCCTCCCGGAAAAATTACAAATGGAGAAATTTTATTGAAAGGGCAAGATATTTCAAAGTTTACCGATAAGCAAATGCGCAAAATCCGAGGCAATGAAATCGCAATGATTTTCCAGGAACCGATGACTTCGCTGAATCCATTGTTTACAATCGGCAATCAATTGATCGAAGCAATCCGAATCCATCATCCGAAATGGTCAAAAAAAGAAGCGAGTGCCCGGGCAGTTGAAATCATGAAGCTGGTCGGTTTGCCGCGCGCGGAGCAATTGCTTAAAGACTATCCGCATCAACTGTCAGGAGGGATGAGGCAACGTGTCATGATTGCGATGGCTCTTGTTTGTAATCCGAAAGTGCTTATTGCCGATGAGCCGACAACAGCCCTCGATGTAACAATACAAGCCCAAATTTTAAAGTTAATGCGGGATTTGAATGAACGGCTGAACACCGCTGTTTTACTCATTACACATGATTTGGGAGTTGTTGCGGAAACTTGTGAGCGCGTCATTGTCATGTATGCGGGGCAAATTGTGGAAGAAGCTCCGGTCAATGAAATATTTAGAAATCCGCAGCATCCTTATACAAAAGGGCTGATCCAGTCAGTACCGGATATGCGCTACAAAAAGGATACCCTTTATTCGATTCCCGGGAATGTTCCAAAACCGGGCTCGATTCTGGAAGGATGCCGTTTTGCAGCACGTTGTGAATATGCATTCGATCGTTGTATGACAAATAATCCTCCGCTCTATGAATCATCAGGTACACATAAGGCAAGATGCTTCTTATTGGATATGGAAGAAGGGGGAGTGACACATGTCGAAAGTGCTGCTGAAAGTTGACAATCTGAAAAAGTATTTTCCGATTCGGCATGGGATGTTCGCACGCCATGCTGGTGATGTGAAGGCTGTTGATGACGTATCATTTGAGCTTTATGAAGGGGAAACATTAGGCATTGTCGGAGAATCCGGTTGCGGAAAATCTACTACAGGCCGTGCGATTATGCGTTTGCATGAACCGACAGACGGCCAGGTGATATTTGATGGCGTAGAGCTCACAAAATTAAACGGTGAACAAATGCGAAAAGTCCGCCGTGAGATTCAAATGGTGTTTCAGGATCCATACGCCTCATTAAATCCAAGACATACGGTTGAAAAAATTTTAGAGGAACCGTTAATTGTACACGGAATCGGGAATGCGAAGGAACGAAAAAAGAAAGTCCATGAGTATTTGGAAATCGTCGGTTTAAGCTCGTATCATGCGAAGCGCTATCCTCACCAGTTTAGTGGCGGACAAAGGCAGCGAATCGGAATCGCCAGAGCTTTAATGACTAATCCGAAACTGATTATTGCAGATGAACCAGTTTCTGCACTGGACGTATCGATTCAAGCACAAGTTTTAAATTTAATGCAGCGATTGCAGGAAGATTTGAAACTGACATATATATTTATTGCCCATGATTTAGGGGTTGTGCGACATATTAGTGACCGGGTAGGCGTGATGTACTTAGGTAGGCTTGTTGAAATTGCGGAAAGTGAATCGCTCTATCACGAGCCATTACATCCTTATACACAAGCGCTATTATCGGCTGTACCAATTCCGGATCCGCAGTTTGAGCGGGAACAGCTATTGCTGAAAGGGGATATCCCGAGCCCGTCAAATCCTCCGACAGGATGCACATTCCATACGCGCTGTCCTTTTGCGATGGAAAAGTGCAAACAAGTCATTCCGATGCTCCAGCAAGTTAAACCAGGTCATTCTGTTGCGTGTCATTTATATGAAACGCCACAATGATAATAGATTAAAAAAGTCTAGGGGGTTTTTTTATTGAGGAAAGGTAAATTGTATTTAGTAAGTCTTATGATGCTATTAATAATGTCATTATTTTTAGCTGCTTGTGGTGCTGACGATGCAGAAACGTCATCATCAGAAACAAGCAACGATTCAAGTACAGATACAGACAGCAATACAACAGACAATTCAAGTTCTTCAACACCTCAAGTATTAGTATTTGGCCGTGGAGCAGATTCTGTTTCACTTGATCCAGGTATCGTAACAGATGGCGAATCATTCAAAGTAACACAAAATCTATTTGAAACATTACTGAACTTCGGGGAGCAAGATACAACAATCAACCCTGGACTAGCAAAAGAATGGGAAGTAAGTGAAGACGGTTTAACTTACACATTCCAGCTTCAAGAAGGTGTGAAATTCCATGATGGTACAGACTTCAATGCAGAAGCTGTTATTAAAAATGTAAATCGCTGGAAAGGTGGAAAAGAGGAAGATTTCTACTACTTCAACTCTATGTTTAAAGCAGAGGGCGAAGATATTATTAAAGATGTAACGGCTGAAGGAGATTACACAGTTGTGTTCACACTTTCTCGTCCGCAGGCACCATTCCTTAAAAACTTGGCGATGAGCCCATTCGGAATCGGTTCACCGACTGCATTTGAAGCAGCAGGCGATAAATTCGGCGATAACCCGGTAGGTACAGGTCCATTTAAATTTACTGAATGGAAACGTAATGACTCAATCACGATTGAGAAGTTTGAAGACTACTGGCAAGAAGGTTTACCGAAATTAGATAAAGTTATCTTCCGTTCAATTCCGGATAACTCTGCTCGTTTAAATGAATTAATGGCAGGCAATATCGATTTAGCTGATGGTATTAACCCTTCAGACGGTAAAACAGTTGAAGGCGATTCTACGTTACAACTGATCGAACGTCCATCAATGAACATTGGCTATTTAGGTTTAACGAATACTCGTGCACCGTTTGATAACAAACTTGTACGTCAAGCAGTGAATTATGCAATCGATAAACAGGCGATTGTTGATGCGTTCTTCGAAGGACGTGCAGAAGTGGCAGCAAACCCGATGCCACCATCAATCAGCGGTTACAACGATGCAATTTCTCCATATCCGTATGATCCTGAAAAAGCGAAATCTTTATTAGCTGAAGCTGGCTATGACGGAAAAGAAATTGAATTATGGGCAATGCCGGTACCTCGTCCATATATGCCGGACGGAGCGAAAGTGGCGGAAGTTATTCAAAAGAACTTAGAAGATGTTGGAATTCCATCGAAAATCGTAACTTTTGAATGGGCAACATATTTAGAGAAAGCGAAAAACGGTGAAGCAGATGCATTCATGCTTGGCTGGACTGGTGATAATGGGGATGCAGACAACTTCATCTACACATTATTAGACAAAGACAATATCCTTTCAAACAACTATGCGTACTATACTAATGAAGAAGTACATGGTTTATTAATTCAGGCGCAGTCTGAAACAGATGAAAATGTGCGTAATGAGTTATACAAAAAAGCACAGGAAATCATTCATGAAGATGCACCATGGGTTCCACTTGCACACTCTACACCATTACTTGCTGCAAAAGCAGGTGTGAAAGGGTTCCTGCCACACCCAACAGGTTCTGATAAATTAGATAACGTTTCAATGGAGTAATAGAAAGTTCAGTGAAAGGGGAGGAATATTCCTCTCCTTTTTTTCAACTAGTAGAAACATACATTCAAAAAAGGGGTGAAGAGCATGCTTCACTACATTGGCAAACGTCTACTGCATTTAATACCTGTATTACTTGGGATGACCTTTTTAGTGTTTCTGATTATTCGTGCCATTCCCGGTGATCCAGCACAAGTCATTTTAGGACAGCAAGCTACTGCAGATGCAATTGCGGCACTTCGCCTGAAACTTGGCCTAGATAATCCGTGGTATGTTCAATATTTCGATTACTTAAAAGGAATTGTAACAGGAGATTTGGGAGAGTCATTAAGAACAAGACAGCCGATTTCTTCTGAAATGTGGCCGTATTTAGCAGCTACATTTGAACTGGCATTTTTCGCGATGATTGTTGCCGTTATCGTCGGGGTAAATGCAGGGATTGTTTCGGCGTGGTTTCAAAATTCATGGTTTGATTACGTAGCGATGGTCATTGCTTTAATCGGTGTTTCGATGCCGATTTTCTGGTTAGGTTTAATGGAGCAATGGGCATTCGGTATTCAGCTGGGCTGGTTGCCTACATCAGGAAGGGAAGAAGTTCGGGATCCGGTAACGGCTATCACGCACTTTTACTTAATTGATACATTAATGCAAGGCCGGTTTGATCAATTCATTGTTGTGTTAAAGCACTTATTATTACCTGGCATTGCACTTGCAACGATTCCGACGGCGATCATTGCTCGGATGACAAGAGCCTCGATGTTGGAAGTAATGCGTTCGGATTTTGTTCGTACAGCACGGGCAAAAGGTCAAAAAATGTTTGTTGTTGTTTATAAGCATGCACTCAAAAATGCGTTGATTCCTGTTTTGACGGTAGTCGGCTTGCAAACAGGTATGCTTTTAGGCGGGGCAATCTTAACAGAAACAATTTTCAGTTGGCCGGGAATTGGACGCTATATATATGAAGCGATAGGATTCCGTGATTATCCTGTCATCCAGTCGGGTATTTTAATCGTTGCCTTTTTATTCGTAATGATTAACCTGATTGTTGACCTTTTATATACAGTGATTGATTCGCGCATTAAATACAACTAGAGAGGAGGCGCATAGCATGGCTGAAGTTATACAAAATCAGGTTCAGCGGATTGAAGAAGAACGAGTGAAGGGACCATGGCAAGAAGCATGGACGAATTTCAAGAAAAGCAAGTCTGCGCTGTTCGGCAGTGCAATCGTTTTATTCTTTGTGCTTCTGGCGGTATTCGGTCCTATGTTTGCACCACAAGGTATAAACGAACAAAATTTAAGTATGCGTCTGCAGCCTCCATCTGCTGATTTCTGGTTTGGAACAGATGATCTCGGTCGGGATATCTTTTCGCGAATTTTACATGGAGCACGTATCTCGTTGACGGTCGGTTTATCGGCCGTGCTGATTTCCGCAGTTGCAGGCAGCTTTTTAGGGATTATTGCAGGTTACTATGGTCGATGGGTTGATACGATCATATCGCGACTGTTTGATATTATGCTTGCGTTCCCAAGTATTTTACTGGCGATCGCAATTGTATCGATTTTAGGTCCATCATTGCAAAATGCTTTAATCGCGATTGCGGTTATTAATATACCGAACTTCGGCCGACTAATACGGTCGCGCGTGCTGAGTATAAAAGAAGAAGAGTATATACATGCCGCAAGAGCAATCGGTATGAAAAACTCCCGGATCTTATGGAAGCATATTTTGCCGAACTCGATGACTCCCGTAATTGTACAGGGGACACTGGCGATTGCGACAGCGATTATCGAAGCGGCAGCACTCGGATTTTTGGGGCTTGGTGCAGAAGCGCCACAGCCGGAGTGGGGGAAAATGCTTGCGGATGCGCGGATGTTTTTACTGAACGCACCATGGGCGATGATTTTCCCGGGACTTGCGATTATGCTGACAGTAATCGGCTTTAACCTTATGGGTGACGGATTGCGGGATGCACTTGATCCGAAGATGAAAAGTTAAAAAGAAGGTGTGCGGTTAATGCACACCTTCTTTTTATTTAGTAAAACTCTGATTCCAGGTCGAGGTTTTTTTCCTCACTGTGGAAGCTGCGATAGGAAACGATCAATGTATCAAGATGCTCCAGGTTTTCCTCGTAATCTAATATCCGCGATAAAATATAAAGCAGATGGTAGCTTGAAAACTGTTCATCTTCTTCTGCTTCTTCCTGGGCAAGGGCAATCTGCTTGATAAACTGCTCCATTAGCTCACTGCCTTGCAAATATTCATCGTGACGTGTCCATTTAGAATGTTCAGGCCTAAGCTTTCCGGTGTACTTCAATAACAGCTGTTCGTGGTAGGTTAGCAAGAAGTCTAAGCGTTCCTGGATAATGACTTGAAACTTTATCGGCAACTTCCCGAGCTCGTTTTCATGTTTGTGTAAACGAACGAGCAACTCGTAGCTTTTCTTCGAAGTTAATAACATTTGACGGTAAATAACAAGCTTGCGGGCTTTTACGTACTTACGGTTCCTGAAATAGCTGCGTTCTTCTTTGAAAAAACCGTACATTGTATCAATTTCGTTTAGTCGTGACTGCAATTTATTAACGGCCATTTTTGTAGATGTATGTTCACTCGCTTGGCGAACGGCCAAACGTGTCCAGCGAATAATATCATCCTGAACAGAGTTGATTTTTTTAAATAGCTTTATTTCGTATTTAGGCGGTAAAAACAATAAGTTTACAACGAAAGCAGCGAACACACCTAGCATTACAGTGCTAAATCGGATTAACCCAAACATTAGAAAATCATCGCCCGGTACTTCCATAATGGCGATCATCGTCACAAGGGCAAGGGAGACTGATTTTTCGAGCTTTAGCTTCATCATAAGACCAAGTACGATAATAGCGGCAATACCGACAGACACGATATGATGTCCAAAGATAAGACCGAATAGGACTGCAACAGTAGCGCCGATTATATTACCCTGTATTTGTTCTAAAATTGTAAGATAAGAGCGGTAAATGGAAGGCTGGATTGCGAATACAGCAGCAATTGCAGCAAACACAGGTGACGGTACATTCAGCATTTGAGCTAAAAATAAAGCGAACACAATTGCAACACCCGTTTTTAAAACGCGGGCACCTAGTTTCATATTTTTTCCTCCTTTCTGATAGATTGAATGAAGAGAAGCCGCTATAAAATGTATAGCGGCAGTTGTTATTATAGTTGAGAAAATGCGTAATCTACTGCTTTTAACGTTTCTTCCACGTCTGCTTCTGTATGTTCTGTCGTTAAGAACCATGCTTCATATTTTGAAGGGGCTAAGTTGATGCCTTGGGATAACATCAATTTAAAGAAGCGACCGAACTTTTCACCGTCCGTATTTTCCGCTTGCTCATAGTTTTCCACTTTTACATCAGTAAAGTAGATAGCAAATGCGCCTTTTAAACGGTTTAATGTAATCGTTACATTATGTTTTTTGGCAGCAGCTAAAATGCCTTCTTCAAGAAGAGCACCTAAGCGGTCCATTTCTTCATAGATCCCCGGTTGCTGCAATACTTCAAGACATGCAATACCTGCTTGCATACTTGCAGGGTTTCCGGCCATTGTACCAGCCTGATATGCAGGGCCAAGAGGAGCAACTGTTTCCATAACTTCTTTACGACCACCGTATGCACCGATTGGCAGACCGCCGCCGATTACTTTCCCCATTGCGACTAAGTCCGGAGTTAAGCCGAGCATAGTATGTGCTGCACCGTAGTGGAAACGGAAAGCGGTAATAACTTCATCATGGATTGTTAATGCACCATGTTCTTTTGCGAGTGCATGTACATGTTCCAAAAATCCTTTATCCGGTTCTACAATCCCGAAGTTCCCGACGATTGGCTCTATTAAAATCCCGGCAACATCATTGCCCCATTTTTCCATTGCCAATGTAAACTCTTCTTTATTGTTGAAAGGTACGGTAATGACCTCTGTTGCGACTGCATGAGGAACACCGGCAGAGTCAGGTGAACCTAATGTTGCTGGACCTGATCCCGCTGCAACAAGTACTTGGTCGAAGTGACCGTGGTAGCAGCCGGCGAATTTAATAATTTTCGTACGCCCTGTAAATGCACGTGCAACACGTACACATGTCATCACAGCTTCTGTACCGGAGTTGTTAAAACGTACTTTATCCAATGTAGGAATGGCTTCTTTCAGCATTTTAGCGAATTTAATTTCATGCTCTGTCGGTGTACCGAATAATACGCCTGTTTCTGCAGCATGGGCGATGGCTTTTGCAATATGCGGATGGCCATGACCTGTAACGATCGGTCCGTAGGCTGCTAAATAATCGATGTAACGATTACCGTCCACATCCCAAAAGTATGCTCCTTTACCGCGGACCATGACAACAGGTGCTCCGCCGCCTACTGCTTTATAAGAACGGGATGGACTGTTTACCCCGCCGACGATATGTTCGAGTGCTTCTGCATGAAGCTGTTCAGATTTAGTATGATTCATAATTTATTCCTCCAAAATAGGTTACATGAAATGATTTCATATCTATTGTAGTATGTAATGAAAGGGAACGCCAAAGAAATTGAAGCATCGGGCATTGTTTTGTATCATAGAAGAAAATTTTGGAGGAATGGACATGACATTAGAAAATTTACAAGCACCGGGATTTGCATTGCAAAATGAAGAGGGGGAAACGGTTACGCTCGAAGAATATAAGGGCAAAAACGTTATTCTCTATTTCTACCCGAAAGATTTAACGCCTGGCTGTACAACACAGGCTTGCGACTTCCGTGATAAATATGAGGATTTCTCAGATTTGAATGCTGTAATTTTAGGTGTGAGTCTGGATGATGCAGCGAAACATACAAAGTTTATTGAAAAGCACGGATTGCCTTTTTCATTATTAGTCGATGAAAATCATGAAGTTGCTGAGAAATATGGTGTCTGGACATTAAAGAAAAATTTCGGAAAAGAGTATATGGGAATTGAACGTTCGACGTTCTTGATCAATGAAAAGGGGATCGTTGAAAAAGAGTGGCGTAAAGTCCGGGTGAAAAATCATATTGAAGATGTGTTAAACTATTTAAAAAATCGCACAAATTAATAGGTGCACAAAGGGGAATTATGATGGTAACGATTTATTTTACATTTGAACTACGCGGCGATTTAAAGCAGCCGCTTTTGGCACAGTTTCCTCAAGTAGATTTTTTATTTGATAAGAAACTGGATGTGGAGAAACTGGCTCAAACAAATGTTTTAGTAACGTATGGGGAAGATTTAAAGGAAGAGCATTTACAGCATGCAGACAAACTGCAATGGATTTTCGTTGCATCTGCAGGAATTGAAAAGATGCCGGCAGAAGCGATCGCGAAACGTAATATACTCGTTTCGAATGTGCGCGGGATACATAAGAAGCCGATGACTGAATCAATTATAGCGCATATTTTAGCATTAAAACGAGTATTGCCGTTTATTTATGAACAGCAACAGAAGAAAGAATGGAATAAAAAGGCGCGTCCGACAGAGTTGAACGGAAGTACAGCGCTAATCATCGGCCCGGGTGCGATCGGCAGCGAAGTAGGACGGATTCTGCAGGCTTTTGATGTTCATACAATTGGCTGCAACCGCTCAGGCAACGAGGCTCCTTATATGAATGAGACATATAAGCTCGATGATTTAAAAGAGCAGTTACCGAAAGCGGATATTATTCTTTCAATGCTGCCATCTACTAAGGAAACGAAGCATATGCTGACTCGAGAGCATTTTGAACTGATGAAGAGTTCAGCCATCTTTATGAATTTCGGGCGCGGGGACTTAGTGGAAACAGATACTCTTGTTGGCGTTTTACAGG
Source organism: Solibacillus sp. FSL R5-0691 (assembly GCF_037974225.1). Taxonomy (GTDB): domain Bacteria; phylum Bacillota; class Bacilli; order Bacillales_A; family Planococcaceae; genus Solibacillus. The sequence continues at coordinate 2,997,572 of NZ_CP150231.1, read as the reverse complement.
ACAAACTAATTGAACATGCAGTTTTGGATGTCTATGAAATTGAGCCATTACCGGCAGACAGCCCGCTATGGGATTTGAACAATGTTACACTTTCACCACATTTTTCAAGCCATTCTTCGCGTTATTTAGAGCGCAGTTTGGATATTTTCAAACCTAGTCTGGAAAAATGGCTGAACGGGGAACGTGATTTAGAAAATAAAATGAATATTTTAAGAGGATACTAATTGAGAATGCTATATGGAAGAATAGGCATTTAACCGTTTACATTTTCATTTAGCTTTTTTATCCTATACTTTTGTTTCAACCGACATAAGCAATTGTTGACAACGCATGGACAAATTCGCTACACTAATTATAACGATTACAAATTAATAATATGTATGAAAAGGGGTGCATGACGATGTCTGAATTGCATTTAAAGGATGCGCTGGACACGTTAAAGACTACTGGTGTACGAATTACTCCTCAGCGTCATGCGATTTTGGAATATTTAATTCAAAGTATGATTCACCCAACAGCTGATGATATATACAAGGCGCTTTGCGATAAGTTTCCTAATATGAGTGTAGCAACGGTTTATAATAACTTACGTGTCTTTCGTGAGGTGGGCTTAGTAAAAGAGCTTACTTATGGAGATGCAGCAAGTCGCTTCGATTTTGTAACGGGCGATCATTATCACATGATTTGTGATGGCTGCGGTAAAATTGTAGACTTCCACTATCCCGGTTTAAATGAAGTGGAGCAGTTTGCTTCGCAAGTAACGGGTTTTCAAGTTAATTCACACCGTTTAGAAGTCTATGGTACATGTCCTGACTGTTTAGCAGTCGGTGCAACAAAAGTTCAATAATAATCTAACCTAGTAACGGTTGTTGCTGGGTTTTTTTTATACAAAAAACTGGAGTAAAAGTTTGTTACCTTTACTCCAGCTTTGTTGAACATTTAATTTTTATTGTATTCTTGATTGAATTCTTTTCCTTCTAATGTAGGATCTAAAGTTAACGGTTCATTGCAGTACATGCAAATATCCACACGACCTAACACCTTTGTCCATTTCCCGCATTCCGGACAAACGACTTGAACAGCTTTTGTAGACAATAATCCTACCCAGGCGTATACAGCAGTACTGCCGATAATACAAAGAAGTCCAATTGTCATGAAGATTAATACAAGTATCTGATTATTTTTGAAGAAGATTGCACCATACATAATAACGAAGCCGATGAAAATAAGGGATAATGCAAAAGAGCGGATCTTATTAATTTTACTATTATATTTTTTCATTTCAATTGCCTCCTAATCTAAAATATACTATAACATGAATTGGATATAAATTAGTAGACAGGAAAGAATTAGGCGGCTCGTTAACAACTCTTAATACTATTTAAAAATGTTTAAATGAAGGGTTTTTGTAACTGAATGGCGAAAGAAAAAATAATGGCATTTCTATTATTTATTTTTAAGAAATGATGGACTTTCAGCATGGTTAAAGTTTATCGTCGTAATATTAGTTAATTTATCTTATAGCATCTACAAGGACATTATATAGAAGGTAAACTTTATAGGGGGATAACAATGGAACATATTTTAAGACCGATATATCAGGAACGTGCAAGTCAGCCGGAAACGCTTGGAGTAATATTGATAAACAAGCGTGAAGGTGCCGAGAATATGACCGATACATTTGATTCGGTTCTTTTAATTATTGTAAAAGAAAGTGATAAGCCTATTTATTCGAAACACTATTCATATGGTGAAGCGAAAATGGTGATGCATATTTTAACGGAGGAACGGTTGCGTAAATGGATTTTCATTGGCTCGCACAGGCGGTTAGTTGATTGGCTTTTCCACGGGAAGGTTATGTTTGACCGCAATGAGTTTCTATATAAACTGCGTTCTGAATTGCAAGAGTTCCCATTCTTCGGTCGAAAATTAAAAACAGGTATACAGTTTGCCAAGTTAATCCGCCGTTATAAAGAAGGAAAAGAATTATTTGAGGATGGTCATTATTTAGATGCGTACAATCATGTGGTTGCTTCATTGCATCATTTAGGGAGACTATCGATTATCGATAGCGGGCATTACCCGGAAGTAACAGTGTGGGCCCAGGTGAAACGCAATGATCCTGCAATATATAAATTATATGAAGAATTGATTATGAGCAATGAAAGTCTTGAAAAGCGTCTGGAGTTATTATTTTTAGCAGGCGAGTTTTTAATCAATTCCAGAACGACAGATGGGGCACAGCATATTTTAGAAACAATGCTTGCACAACCTTCGTGGACAATTCAGCAATTGCATGATCATCCTGAGTTGAGTTATTACTCTGTTGACCTGGAAGTGTTTGTTGAATACTTAATTGAAAAAGAGTTAATTTTAGTGGAAGCGGTTATCGCTAAAAACGAAGCGATCTTCCACAGAAACTATTATGTAGACAGACATTATATTGAATCCGAGTATGGGTTATAGTATATTAATCAGAGCGTTTAAAAACGCTCTGAAATTATTTTAAAAAAAGTATTGACGAAAACATTGAAAGTATTGTAATATATTAAATGTCGCTAAGACGTACTTGAAAACAACTAAATTACACACTCGATTTTCTTCAAAAAAACTTTTTCAAAAAAGTTGTTGACAAAAAGAAACAGAGATGTTAAATTAGAGAAGTCGCTAAAACGACAAACGAAACACAATGAACCTTGAAAACTGAACAAGCAACGTTAATGAAACAAGCTTCTTATAATGAAGCGAACAATAGATTACAACTTCTAACGAAGTTGGATCGCTAGCAAAGCAAATGAGCTTTCAAACTACTTTTATGGAGAGTTTGATCCTGGCTCAGGACGAACGCTGGCGGCGTGCCTAATACATGCAAGTCGAGCGGAAATTTTATTGGTGCTTGCACCTTTAAAATTTTAGCGGCGGACGGGTGAGTAACACGTGGGTAACCTACCTTATAGATTGGGATAACTCCGGGAAACCGGGGCTAATACCGAATAATACTTTTTAACACATGTTTTGAAGTTGAAAGACGGCATCTCGCTGTCACTATAAGATGGACCCGCGGCGCATTAGCTAGTTGGTGAGGTAACGGCTCACCAAGGCAACGATGCGTAGCCGACCTGAGAGGGTGATCGGCCACACTGGGACTGAGACACGGCCCAGACTCCTACGGGAGGCAGCAGTAGGGAATCTTCCACAATGGACGAAAGTCTGATGGAGCAACGCCGCGTGAGTGAAGAAGGATTTCGGTTCGTAAAACTCTGTTGCAAGGGAAGAACAAGTAGCGTAGTAACTGGCGCTACCTTGACGGTACCTTGTTAGAAAGCCACGGCTAACTACGTGCCAGCAGCCGCGGTAATACGTAGGTGGCAAGCGTTGTCCGGAATTATTGGGCGTAAAGCGCGCGCAGGTGGTTCCTTAAGTCTGATGTGAAAGCCCCCGGCTCAACCGGGGAGGGTCATTGGAAACTGGGGAACTTGAGTGCAGAAGAGGATAGTGGAATTCCAAGTGTAGCGGTGAAATGCGTAGAGATTTGGAGGAACACCAGTGGCGAAGGCGACTGTCTGGTCTGTAACTGACACTGAGGCGCGAAAGCGTGGGGAGCAAACAGGATTAGATACCCTGGTAGTCCACGCCGTAAACGATGAGTGCTAAGTGTTGGGGGGTTTCCGCCCCTCAGTGCTGCAGCTAACGCATTAAGCACTCCGCCTGGGGAGTACGGTCGCAAGACTGAAACTCAAAGGAATTGACGGGGGCCCGCACAAGCGGTGGAGCATGTGGTTTAATTCGAAGCAACGCGAAGAACCTTACCAGGTCTTGACATCCCGGTGACCACTATGGAGACATAGTTTCCCCTTCGGGGGCAACGGTGACAGGTGGTGCATGGTTGTCGTCAGCTCGTGTCGTGAGATGTTGGGTTAAGTCCCGCAACGAGCGCAACCCTTATTCTTAGTTGCCATCATTCAGTTGGGCACTCTAAGGAGACTGCCGGTGATAAACCGGAGGAAGGTGGGGATGACGTCAAATCATCATGCCCCTTATGACCTGGGCTACACACGTGCTACAATGGACGGTACAAACGGTTGCCAACCCGCGAGGGGGAGCTAATCCGATAAAACCGTTCTCAGTTCGGATTGTAGGCTGCAACTCGCCTACATGAAGCCGGAATCGCTAGTAATCGCGGATCAGCATGCCGCGGTGAATACGTTCCCGGGCCTTGTACACACCGCCCGTCACACCACGAGAGTTTGTAACACCCGAAGTCGGTGAGGTAACCTTTTGGAGCCAGCCGCCGAAGGTGGGATAGATGATTGGGGTGAAGTCGTAACAAGGTAGCCGTATCGGAAGGTGCGGCTGGATCACCTCCTTTCTAAGGATTTTTCGGAATCATTCCCTTGGGGAATGAAACATTAACGGTTGCTGTTCAGTTTTGAAGGTTCATTCTTAATTGAATGGAATACTTCAAAACACTCGTTCTTTGAAAACTGGATAAAACGACATTGAAAGCAATAAATCAAATTTCTATTTTATAGATTTTTAAACAAGTCAAGCAATTGACGTGTAAACTTAAATCTTGGATCTAAACTTCATTTTATGAAGTTAGGCCTCTGGCAGATGTTACAGATTTTTTAAAGGAAACTTTTTGAGTAAACTCAAAAAAATCTGAACGCAATTACGCCAAGGCGAAATTGATCTAAGTGTTAACTTTTGGTTAAGTTAATAAGGGCGCACGGTGGATGCCTTGGCACTAGGAGTCGATGAAGGACGGCACTAACACCGATATGCCTCGGGGAGCTGTAAGTAAGCTTTGATCCGGGGATTTCCGAATGGGGGAACCCACTATCTTTAATCGGATAGTATCTTCACGTGAATTCATAGCGTGTCGAAGACAGACGCAGAGAACTGAAACATCTAAGTACCTGCAGGAACAGAAAGAAAATTCGATTCCCTGAGTAGCGGCGAGCGAAACGGGAAGAGCCCAAACCAAAGAGCTTGCTCTTTGGGGTTGTAGGACACTCTATACGGAGTTACAAAAGAATGAACTAGACGAAGCGACTTGGAAAGGTCCGCGAAACGAGGTAAAAGCCCTGTAGTCAAAAGTTCATTCCCTCCAGAGTGGATCCTGAGTACGGCGGAACACGTGAAATTCCGTCGGAATCCGGGAGGACCATCTCCCAAGGCTAAATACTACCTAGTGACCGATAGTGAACCAGTACCGTGAGGGAAAGGTGAAAAGCACCCCGGAAGGGGAGTGAAATAGATCCTGAAACCGTGTGCCTACAAGTAGTTAGAGCCCGTTAATGGGTGATAGCGTGCCTTTTGTAGAATGAACCGGCGAGTTACGATTACGTGCGAGGTTAAGTTGAGAAGACGGAGCCGCAGCGAAAGCGAGTCTGAATAGGGCGAATTAGTACGTGGTCGTAGACCCGAAACCAGGTGATCTACCCATGTCCAGGGTGAAGGTGAGGTAACACTCACTGGAGGCCCGAACCCACGCACGTTGAAAAGTGCGGGGATGAGGTGTGGGTAGCGGAGAAATTCCAATCGAACCTGGAGATAGCTGGTTCTCTCCGAAATAGCTTTAGGGCTAGCCTCGTGATTGAGAATACCGGAGGTAGAGCACTGTTTGGACTAGGGGGGCATCTCGCTTTACCGAATTCAGACAAACTCCGAATGCCGGATATTTATACACGGGAGTCAGACTGCGAGTGATAAGATCCGTAGTCAAGAGGGAAACAGCCCAGACCACCAGCTAAGGTCCCCAAGTAATCGTTAAGTGGAAAAGGATGTGGCGTTGCTTAGACAACCAGGATGTTGGCTTAGAAGCAGCCATCATTTAAAGAGTGCGTAATAGCTCACTGGTCGAGTGACGCTGCGCCGAAAATGTATCGGGGCTAAACGATTCACCGAAGCTGTGGATGCATACTTTGAGTATGCGTGGTAGGAGAGCGTTCTAACAGCGTTGAAGTCAGACCGGAAGGACTGGTGGAGCGGTTAGAAGTGAGAATGCCGGTATGAGTAGCGAAACATGGGTGAGAATCCCATGCACCGTATGACTAAGGTTTCCTGAGGAAGGCTCGTCCGCTCAGGGTTAGTCGGGACCTAAGCCGAGGCCGATAGGCGTAGGCGATGGACAACAGGTTGATATTCCTGTACCACCTCCTCACCGTTTGAGAAATGGGGGGACGCAGTAGGATAGGGTAAGCACGCCGTTGGTTGCGCGTGTTCAAGCAGTAAGGCGTGTATGTAGGCAAATCCGCATACTTTAACGTTGAGCTGTGATGACGAGCTCGTATGAGCGAAGTTCCTGATTTCACACTGCCAAGAAAAGCCTCTATCGAGGTGAGAGGTGCCCGTACCGCAAACCGACACAGGTAGTCGAGGAGAGAATCCTAAGGTGTGCGAGAGAACTCTCGTTAAGGAACTCGGCAAAATGACCCCGTAACTTCGGGAGAAGGGGTGCTTCTTTGGGTGCATAGCCTAGAGAAGCCGCAGTGAATAGGCCCAGGCGACTGTTTAGCAAAAACACAGGTCTCTGCAAAACCGTAAGGTGACGTATAGGGGCTGACGCCTGCCCGGTGCTGGAAGGTTAAGAGGAGCGGTTAGCGCAAGCGAAGCTGTGAATTGAAGCCCCAGTAAACGGCGGCCGTAACTATAACGGTCCTAAGGTAGCGAAATTCCTTGTCGGGTAAGTTCCGACCCGCACGAAAGGCGTAACGATCTGGGCACTGTCTCAACGAGAGACTCGGTGAAATTATAGTACCTGTGAAGATGCAGGTTACCCGCGACAGGACGGAAAGACCCCGTGGAGCTTTACTGTAGCCTGATATTGAATTTTGGTACAACTTGTACAGGATAGGTAGGAGCCAGAGATCTCGGAGCGCCAGCTTCGAAGGAGGCGTCGGTGGGATACTACCCTGGTTGTATTGAACTTCTAACCCATGCCCCTTAGCGGGGTAGGAGACAGTGTCAGGCGGACAGTTTGACTGGGGCGGTCGCCTCCTAAAGAGTAACGGAGGCGCCCAAAGGTTCCCTCAGAATGGTTGGAAATCATTCGTAGAGTGTAAAGGCATAAGGGAGCTTGACTGCGAGACCTACAAGTCGAGCAGGGTCGAAAGACGGGCTTAGTGATCCGGTGGTTCCGCATGGAAGGGCCATCGCTCAACGGATAAAAGCTACCCCGGGGATAACAGGCTTATCTCCCCCAAGAGTCCACATCGACGGGGAGGTTTGGCACCTCGATGTCGGCTCATCGCATCCTGGGGCTGTAGTCGGTCCCAAGGGTTGGGCTGTTCGCCCATTAAAGCGGTACGCGAGCTGGGTTCAGAACGTCGTGAGACAGTTCGGTCCCTATCCGTCGTGGGCGTAGGAAATTTGAGAGGAGCTGTCCTTAGTACGAGAGGACCGGGATGGACATACCGCTGGTGTACCAGTTGTCTTGCCAAAGGCATCGCTGGGTAGCTATGTATGGACGGGATAAGTGCTGAAAGCATCTAAGCATGAAGCCCCCCTCAAGATGAGATTTCCCATTACGCAAGTAAGTAAGACCCCTGAAAGACGATCAGGTAGATAGGTTCGAGGTGGAAGTGCGGTGACGCATGCAGCTGACGAATACTAATCGGTCGAGGACTTAACCACATTTTATTGCACAACTCAATGAAACGTTTATCCAGTTTTGAAAGAATGAAAAATTATTATAAAAATACTTGACAAAATTGAAAAGTATGGTATAATAATTAATGTCTTTCTAAATAGTCTAGTGATGATGGCAAAGAGGTCACACCCGTTCCCATACCGAACACGGAAGTTAAGCTCTTTAGCGCCGATGGTAGTTGGGGGCTTCCCCCTGTGAGAGTAGGACGTCGCTAGGCTGTTATAGAATTATTCCGAAGTAGCTCAGTTGGTAGAGCATCCGGCTGTTAACCGGCAGGTCGCAGGTTCGAGTCCTGCCTTCGGAGCCATCAAATCTTGGAGAGTTGTCCGAGTGGCCGAAGGAGCACGATTGGAAATCGTGTATGCGGGTAACCCTGCATCAAGGGTTCAAATCCCTTACTCTCCGCCAGGCTTATTTATAACGAGGCCCGTTGGTCAAGTGGTTAAGACACCGCCCTTTCACGGCGGTAACACGGGTTCGAATCCCGTACGGGTCACCAAAAAGATACATAAGAAAGTATCCAGCGTTGGAGGATTAGCTCAGCTGGGAGAGCACCTGCCTTACAAGCAGGGGGTCGGCGGTTCGAGCCCGTCATCCTCCACCATTAAACAAATAATATTATCGCGGGGTGGAGCAGTGGTAGCTCGTCGGGCTCATAACCCGAAGGTCGCAGGTTCAAGTCCTGCCCCCGCAACCAAATGGTCCCGTGGTGTAGCGGTTAACATGCCTGCCTGTCACGCAGGAGATCGCCGGTTCGATCCCGGTCGGGACCGCCATTTTATAAAATTAAATTGTGGGTTTGTAGCTCAGTTGGTAGAGCATTAGATTGAAGCTCTAAGTGTCGGCGGTTCGATTCCGTCCAAACCCACCATATTTTTTGCCGGTGTAGCTCAGTTGGTAGAGCAACTGACTTGTAATCAGTAGGTCGAGGGTTCGACTCCTTTCGCCGGCACCATTACCTGGAGGGGTAGCGAAGTGGCTAAACGCGGCGGACTGTAAATCCGCTCCTTAGGGTTCGGCGGTTCGAATCCGTCCCCCTCCACCATCCTTTTGATAGGGGCATAGTTTAAAGGTAGAACTACGGTCTCCAAAACCGTCAGTGTGGGTTCGATTCCTACTGCCCCTGCCAAATAAATTCTCAAAAATACTTAAAATAATATAGTGGCGGTTGTGGCGAAGTGGTTAACGCACCTGATTGTGGTTCAGGCATTCGTGGGTTCGATTCCCATCAGTCGCCCCATCTTTTATTTAGGTTTAAGTATTAAAATTATATTATAGTGGCGGTTGTGGCGAAGTGGTTAACGCACCTGATTGTGGTTCAGGCATTCGTGGGTTCGATTCCCATCAGTCGCCCCATTTTATATAATAATTTGAATATTGGGGTATAGCCAAGCGGTAAGGCAACGGATTTTGATTCCGTCATGCCCTGGTTCGAATCCAGGTACCCCAGCCATTTTTTAATTTGCGGAAGTAGTTCAGTGGTAGAACACCACCTTGCCAAGGTGGGGGTCGCGAGTTCGAACCTCGTCTTCCGCTCCAAATATGGCGGCATAGCCAAGTGGTAAGGCACAGGTCTGCAACACCTTTATCACCGGTTCAAATCCGGTTGCCGCCTCCATATTTCATTGAATCGGAATTCCGATTTTTTTTTACCTTAATTTGCCGAGTTGGTGGAATGGCAGACACGACGGACTCAAAATCCGTTGCCGCGAGGCGTGTGGGTTCAAGTCCCACACTCGGTATCAGTTCAATACAACAGATGAAACTCTTCAAAGCCTAACATAAATGCTTTGAAGAGTTTTTTGTTGTATTTGCTTTGTATACTAGCAAGTTTTTAATTCTCTTAAAAGTATTTCCTACAGCAAGCAATTATTTCAATACAACTGTGTAGTTATCTTATAAAAAGTAATACTGTAAAAGATATTTTTTAAGTATTTATACAGAAATAAAGTTATTCCATAAGTTTATTTGCTTACTCCATTTAATATTGGAAAGGTAGAAAAACTATATATATTTTGCGTCATTACATGCTCTTTTTAATAGGAAATAAGACGTTTTTTTCTAGCTTCTTAAAAATATTTGCTATAGAATGAACATTATAATGCTAGGAAAACAAAAAGCCGTAAATATTATTTATACAATAACAAATATGTATTTCAGTGAGGAAGTAGGGAAATAAAAAATGAATGTAGTAACAAACTTTAAGTGGATTGAAGCAGCAAACTATGATGAGATGAGTAAAATTGCCGCAACAATTTTTATAGATCAATTGAAAAAAAATAGTGAAACAGTACTTGGTTTAGCTACAGGGGGGACTCCGGAAGGCTTTTATAAAGAACTGGTTGCAGCATACAAAGCAGGTGAGGTATCTTTTGCACAGGCCAAGTCCTTTAACCTGGATGAGTATGTCGGAATTGATCCGGCAAATGAATCGAGCTACCATTATTATATGGATCATCATCTGTTTAATCATGTCGATATGAAACGTGATAATATCAATTTACCGGCTGGCATTCAATCGAATTTAGAAAAGGCTGCAGCTGAATATGAAGCGATGATTAAGGCAGCAGGAAATATTGATATTCAGCTTTTAGGAATCGGTGGGAATGGACATATTGGTTTTAATGAACCGGGAACTCCTTTCGATGTAGGTACACATATTATAGAACTTGCGCAGTCTACACGTGAAGCAAATAAAGTTTATTTTGATTCAATTGAGGATGTGCCGACCCATGCCATTACTATGGGAATTAAAACCATTTTAAGTTCTAAAAAGATTGTATTATTAATTGCTGGTGCTTCAAAACAAGAGGCCTTTGATCGTTTGCGCAGTGGGATAGTTACAGAAGATTTCCCTGCAAGCGCTCTTCACAACCATCCGGATGTTACTGTTATTTATACAGATGTAAAATAAACTAAAGGAGTGCATACAATGTGCACTCCTTTTTATTATTTCATCGCTGATATAACGACTCCTGCAATAACAGCGATTCCACCAATTACTTGAGCAAGTAGGAGTTGCTCATTTAAAAACAATACAGCAAAGATTGTTGCAAAGAGGGGAATGAAGTTCAGGTAGATACTTGCTTTGTTTGCACCTAATGAGACAACGCCGGTATTCCAGCTTAAAAAGGCAACAATTGAAGCAATGATGCCTACATAAATAATTGCCCCGATTGTCGAAGTGTTCCATACGATTGTCTGTGATGTTGTCAGTAGTTCATATGCTGCGAATGGGAGTAACATAATGGCTCCGATTGCGATTGTTACTAAAAAAGTAGAGTAGCCAGGCAATTTGCCAGCGTACTTTTTAATGAGTAATGAATAGATACTCCAGCACACTACGGCAATTAATACGATTAAGTCCCCTTTGTTGAATGAAAATGAAAAGAGGCTTTGTAACGAACCTCCAGATATAATAAAGAGCACGCCGACTAAAGATAGCATCGTGCCGAACATCTGAAATTTTGTTAAACGCTCTTTTAAAAAGATAAAGCTCAGTATGTATATAATGATCGGTGTCGATGAATTCATTAATGATGCATTGATGGACGTTGTATAATGCAATCCGATGTATACGAGCGTATTGAATGCAGCAACTCCTGTAAGTGCTAAAATAATGACAGCACCCCAATGCTGTCTCAGGGCAGGCCATTCTTTTTTCGTTCGTTGGTAAGCGATAGGGAAAAATACGAGAAAGGCGACAATCCATCGTAAAAAGGCAAGAGTTATCGGGGGAATATCCCCGGAAACAGCCCGTCCAATTACAAAGTTACCACCCCATAATAAAGTAGCTAAAATGAGCAGTAGCTGTGGTGGAAATTTCATACTTGTACATCTCCTTATATTGGAAAAATGATTTTATCTATTATAGGGACAACCACATGGAATTTGCAATGCGCTTTACATAAAACGCTATGATACAATAGCGACAGAAGTAAAAGGAGGTCATTAACATGAAAATACGACCAGCAAGATTACAGCAAGGCGATACTGTAGGATTAGTAAATTTAAGCAGTCCGCTTAAGACAGAATCATTAGGTGATAAATTAGCGTTATTAGATGAGCTCGGTTTAAAATATAAGCTTGGTAATACGGTACAGGATTATGAAGGCTATTTGGCAGGTACTGATGAGGAGCGAATTAAAGATTTCCACCAGATGATTGTCGATCCTGAAGTGAAGGCCGTCTTTTTAGTGACGGGCGGCTATGGGGTTTCTAGAATTATCGATAAAATAAGCTATCCATTAATCGAGGACAATCCGAAAATTATTTGGGGCTTTTCCGATGTGACGGCTCTACACACTCAAGTAAACGAGTTTGCAAATTTAGTGACGTTCCATGGCCCGATGATGTCCAGTCCAAAAGGGGAGCTGGACACTCTTTCTAAAAAGATGTATCAGCAGCTGTTCCAACCGATTGAAATTCAGTATACGGAAAGCATTTCTCCTCTTACAACAGTTATACCGGGAGTGGTACGCGGCGAGTTGACAGGCGGAAATTTAAACCGTATTGTCAGTACGCTAGGTACGAAATTTGAAATTGACGTACGTGATAAAATTTTACTTCTTGAAGACATAGGGGAAACAATTGAGCAAATTGATTTAATGATGAACCAGTTGCGCCTATCAAGAAAGCTGGAGCTTGCAGCAGGCTTTGTTATAGCGGATTTTAATATGCCGGATGATACATACAGCTATGAGGATGTGTTGAAGGTAATTGAAGGGTATTTGAAGCCGTTTAACAAACCTGTGTTAGCAGGGTTTAAAATTGGCCACTGTGCACCTAATATCGCGATTCCATTAGGTGTGGACGTAATTTTGGATGCAGACGAAAAGACATTAAGAATTTTACCGGGTGTAGAGTAAATATTAAATATAAAAGCAAAGACACCTTTTCACAAATGTGAGCAGGTGTCTTTTAATAACGAGCGAGCAAAAATACTCTATAGTTTGTGTTAGCTTTTACTATGGTTGGTTATGAGTGAAAGGTAACATTGTAAACGGTAAAGAGTTATTGGTTTCACCAGTTGTTGGAAATGCCGAAGCATAATCACTCGTTATTACCTAGTTTGGAGTCTCACCGCCCCAGGTTTAGAAATAATTGCTGTCATCAAATTCAATTTCAACTTGATAGTTTTTCGCATTGATTAAATTGGAAAGGCGATGTGCTTCCTTTTCCAGCTCATTTGCACGGTTTCGATATGTCATTGGCTCGTACAATGCTACGCGGTAAAGCATGGCATCACCGGAATTATGGTAAAAAGCTTCTTTTTCTTCTGAGCCAAGGTTTTTGCAAAATTGGGCTTCTGCTCGTAATTGGCTCGCCAGTTCAATTGCTTCGACAATAGGCATTTCCTCATCTTTAAAGACAACCGTATTGTCGATGTTAGCTCGGTAGATTAGAGCATCAAGCTTACGAGAATCATAACGTAGCTCTTTTAGCTCTGCTTCAAGCATCTCTAAAGAATAATCAGGTGTTTTTGGCTGTTCACCTTTTTCAATGATAACATGTGTTAATGAATGTACTTGCATTGTGCGTTCCTGAATTCTCTTCGTAATGATACTTTTTAGTTTTACTGCCTCAGCTAAGTTAATACTCAAATCATTCCACTCCTTAAAAATGAACTTTTGAATTTTCCTTCGATAGAATATATACTTCATATTCGCCACCGCTAACTTGTGTAAACATGTTTCCTGCACTGCTCAATAGTTTAGTTGCTTCTTCTTCACTTAAGGAAGGGCGCAAATAAAAGATTTGCAGGGCATTTGTCGTAGCCTCTGTTACGGCCGTTCTTTTTGAATCAACAAAGGGGCTGCCGAATGGGCCATGCGCATCTTTTGAATGGATGATATTTTCTAGTGAATTAAAGCGTCCATTGATCCCATCATAGCCAGTCGTCTCATTGCCTACTTCGATTTCCACGCCGCCTTCAATAGCATCTAAATCATATATGCCAACAGGAATCTCGAATTGCAGCGAGAAGAAATTGTTTAAATCAACAGCAGAATGGAACGGAGCTAAATACTGCTGCTTAGCGATACGTCGCATCAAACTTTCCGCTGAGTGACGGTACCGGTTCGGATCACCGCCGAAAGCCTTCCAAAGCTGGCGCCACTCTTTAATGCCAGGTCGTTCTGTCACAGGTGTTTCCTGTAGTTCCAAATACAGATTTTCCTGATAAAGTTGTGTGCGTCCTTTAATCATTTGAGGAGATTCTTCAACGATAATTTTGCTATAATGGATAAGGCCAATTTTTAATTGTTCATTTACTGAAAAAAGAGCTTCATTAATGGAAATATTCATGTAGAACACCTTCTTACATTGTTTTTAATGGGAAAAACACTAAATTATGTAATACGAAATAAATTTATATTTATTGTATCATTTGAAAGGAGCATGTGAAATGAAAGTACATCAACTTCAAGAAGATTTAGTGAAATATGCAGCATCTATTGGTGTTGATAAAATCGGATTTACAACCGCTGCTCCGTTTCATGAATTGAAGAATCGTCTACGTCGTCAGCAACAATTAGCATACCAATCAGGCTTTGAAGAAGCAAATATAGAGCTGCGCACAGAGCCTTTAAAACTATTAGATGAAGCAGAAAGTATTATTGCGATTGCCATTGCATATCCTTCTCGCATGCAAGATGCCCCACAAGGAAAAAAAGGGGAGCGTCGCGGCATCTTTTGCCGTGCTTCATGGGGGATTGATTATCATACAGCAGTTCGTGAACGTCTGCAGCTTATTGAAGCTTGGCTGCAAGAACGGGTACCGAATGTAAAGGTGAAATCGATGGTCGATACCGGGGAACTGGTGGATCGTGCGGTTGCAGAACGAGCAGGCATCGGCTGGAGCGCCAAAAATTGCTCTATTATTACACCTGAATTTGGTTCGTACGTCTATTTAGGAGAAATTATCACGAACATCCCGTTTGCACCAGATACACCGATGGAAGATGAATGCGGTGACTGTACATTATGTATCGATGTATGCCCTACAGGAGCGATCGTTGCACCTGGGCAGCTGAATTCACAGCGTTGCATTGCCTTTCTAACACAGACGAAAGGATTTTTGCCTGACGAATTTCGTGCCAAAATCGGAAACCGTCTGTATGGCTGTGATACATGTCAGACGGTCTGTCCGAAAAATAAAGGAAAGCTCAACTGGATACATGAGGAATTCACGCCGGATCCTGAAATCGCAAAACCGTTGCTACAACCGCTTTTATCGATTTCCAATAAGGAATTCAAAGCAAAGTTTGGCCATGTATCCGGCTCATGGCGCGGCAAAAAGCCGATTCAGCGCAATGCTATTTTAGCGCTTGCCCACTTTAAAGAAGAAGCGGCAATGCCTGACTTAGTTCAAGTATTGCAAAAAGATGAACGTCCTGTATTGAGAGGGACGGCTGCATGGGCAATCGGAAAAATCGGAACGGATGGGGCAGAGGCTATTTTAATGGCTGCCAGAAAAACAGAGCAGGATGAAGAAGTGCTGGCCGAAATTGAAAAAGGACTGGCCATGTTAAATCATTAAGAGAGAAGGATCGTAAAGTGCCAAACCATATCGTATTATATCAACCAGAAATCCCAGCAAATACAGGCAACATTGCCCGCACTTGTGCTGGAACGAATACATCATTACATTTAATCCGCCCTTTAGGCTTTTCAACAGATGACAAAATGCTGAAGCGTGCCGGGCTGGATTATTGGGAACATGTGAATGTTATATACCATGATTCATTAGAGGATTTTATCGAGTACAGTCAAGATGGCGATGTGTACTTAATTGAGACATATAGTGATGAACCATTTACGACGCATGACTTCAGCAATTCAGAACGTGACCTATACTTTATGTTCGGAAGAGAAACGACAGGCTTGCCAAAGGAATTTGCAAAGGAGCGTGCCGATATGTGTCTGCGCATACCGCAAAGTGACCATATCCGCTCACTGAATTTATCAAACACAGCGGCAATCGTTATTTACGAAGTACTAAGACAACAAAACTATCCGGGGTTAAAATAAAACAAGGCAAGAAGCGTCTGATGCTTCTTGCCTTTTTCTTATTTCATCTTCGACTTAATCACTTGTTCAAGCTTTGCCTGGATATTGTCGTGTTCGAATAATGTTAGGCGGATGAAGCTTTCATCCATATCGAATGCTTCGGATAATAAACCTCCAAGTCCGCGCGCACGGCGGTCCACCTGCAATAAAATTTCAGCTGAGTTTGGTGTTTGCTGTAAAAAGATAACTTCAAGTTCGTCTAGATACCGGCGATATGTGCTGTTTGTCGGTGTAAATTCAAATTCCTGAACAATCGGTGTTTGGCGGCGCAAATAAGAAGGAGCTTGCTCATTATCCACTTTACGCAACCGGAAGCCCATATTTTGAATGGCTGTTAACACACCATTCGCCAGAGGAGTCGGCTTGACCTCGATAAAGTCTTTATCTGTAGGATCTACTGCATTTTTAATATCTAAGCCCGTTTGTATCCATACACGCGAGTTGCCTGTCGTTACCGGAACAACAGGGGGCAGGGCGAATGAAAATGGGATTTGATGTTTTTCATTTGGCTGAATTGTAAATGGCTCATTTAATTTGTATTTGTGCAGCACCGCTTCATCTTTAACCTTTTTATCATCGATTTCGCGGATAAAGTTTGTATGGAGTGTTAGATAGATGGCATCAATCTGCTGGTTTGTGCTGCCCCCGATAATTTCGACAACCCCTGAAATATTTTCATTTAATGTATAAGTTGACTTGTGCAATTTTGTATCAACTTTTGCAGCTCCTATCCCAACACTTGCTAACACTTTATTAAATAGTGACAAATGAATTCCTCCGTTAATTGTAATTATCTATGTATACGTAGGATAAAAAAGAAAGTTTCAAAAAAGAGCCCGAAAACTTTTCGGACTCTTGCTTTAGGTTTCTGCTGATTATTCTCCATCTAATGTAAATACGATGCGCAAACCGTTTGGATCGACTGTTGAGAACAACTGAGTTCCACCGTGTGCTGGCGCTTCTGCAAAGTTTTCAACGATGAAGCCGTTATTTGTCAGGCTTTGTTTTACTTCTTCAGCATACTCTGCATCCTTTAACACGACTGTGAAGGATTTTAAGCCGACCATATCGTTTGTTGGAGCATGACCGTTATTGCTGTTCCAAGTGTTTAATCCGAAATGGTGATGGTATTTCCCTGTTGATACGAACAATGCCTGTGCACCGTAACGAGTCACAACATTATAATCCAATACATTTGTATAAAACTGCTCCGATTTGTCCAGATTTACTACGGATAAGTGGACATGCCCCATAACAGTGTCAGCAGGCAAACCGTTCCAGTTGCCGTCTGCAGCTGCTAAAATCGGCTGGAAATTCAGCTGTTCTGTCACCATATGCACTTGTTCATCCTGATTCCAAGTCCATTCGGATTCATGACGGTCGATATAAATTTCGATTCCATTTCCATCCGGATCGTTCAAGTAAAGTGCTTCTGAAACATCATGGTCTGCCGCACCGAGACGAATATTCATGTTAACAAAATGCTGTACGATGTTTCCTAAGTCCTTGCGAGAGGGTAATAGTAATGCTAAGTGGTATAAACCTGCAAAGCCTTGTTTAAGCGGCTGAGCATTTTGTACTTCGACTAGTGATACTAAGCTTGTTTGTCCGTCTGCTGTTAAGTATGCTTCCTTTTCTGTTTGCTGTAATACTTTAAAGCCGATAATCGTTGTATAGTATTCAATCGAACGTACTAAGTTAGAAACCTTTAATTGAACATGAGCTGGGTAGAGGTTAGGTTTTTTATGAAAATGTGTAGCCATAATATGTGAACTCCCTTAATGGTTATTTTTTATAATCAACTTACTTTATGTAACTAATATAAAATATAGAATAATAAAAGTCAAATGAAAAAGACAATCGCTACTTGACGATTGTCCTTTACTGGAAAGCTAGTGGAATTATCTTTCTTTTGGGAATGGTTTGCTATCATAGCCAGCTGTGAAAATAGCTACCAAAAATGATATGCTGACACCAAGAATTAAAAGTAATTTCATGGAAGTATCCTCCTCATGTTTTAATTATCTCTGTTTTCAGTATAGCATAAATTATTTGAATGAATACTTTATTTATGACAGAAATCAGTCAAAATTGGAAAAAAATAATACTAAATTAATTTGGAGGGATTGTTATGAAAAGAGAAGAAATCGTTAACGGGAACATGGCGAATACTATGGATGAGCTGAAAATTCTCGGAAAGCAAATGGAGAACTTAAGAGACGGCGGACAACTGGAAGAAGCGGAACGCATTTCAGATCCGCAGCAGTTTGATGATGAAGAGGAAGAAGAATAATAAATAAATGTGCACTGAAATTTGCGTTTCAGTGCACATTTTCTTTCATTAAATCTGAACCTTATAGTCTTTTAATTGTTCTCGCAGGGTTGCTTTTAAAAATTTGCCGACTGAAGTTTTTGGGATTTCATTTAAAAATACGACATCGTCCGGAAGCCACCATTTTGCAAAGTCCAGATCGATTGACTCAATAAGCTCTTCTTTAGTCGCCGTTGCACCTTCTTTTAAAACGACACATGCCAATGGACGCTCCTGCCACTTCGGATGCGGAACCGCAATTACGGCTGCCTCGAAAACAGCCGGATGTGACATGAGGGCATTTTCCAGATCAACAGATGAAATCCATTCTCCACCTGATTTGATAAGGTCCTTCGTTCGATCGGTAAGTTTGATATAGCCTTCTTTTGTATAGACCGCAATATCACCTGTATAAAGCCAGCCGTCACGGAATGCTTCATTCGTCCGTTCATCATTATAGTATTCAGAGGCAATCCATGGACCGCGGACACGCAGTTCACCCATTGTTTTTCCATCCCACGGAACCGGGCCATTTTCATTAACAACTTCTGTTTCAATTAGTGAAACCGTTAAACCTTGAGAAACACGGATATTCAACTGTTCATCTTCTGTATAGTCGTTCATATCGCTTGTTAGATGCGACATACTTACAAGCGGTGATGTTTCCGTCATACCGTAGGCGTTGATGTACGGAACACCAAGTTTTTCGTTGTAAGCCTGAATTAATCCTTTCGGTGATGCAGACCCGCCTGAAATAATTAAACGGACAGAAGAAAGGTCACGGGGATTTTTTTCCTGCTCAACGAGTGCGCCAAGCCAAATAGTTGGAACACCTGCTGTAATTGTTACCTTTTCTTGTTCAACCAAATCCAGTATTAAACTTGGTGTCATCATTGGTCCTGGTAATACGATACTAGAGCCGAAATTCAATGCGGCAAACGGGAAGCCCCAAGCATTTGCATGGAACATCGGCACAACAGGAAGGGCAGTGTCGCTTTCTTTAATTGCAAAAGATTCTGCAAGACCAAGTGCCAGGCTGTGAAGTACAATGCTTCGGTGTGTATAGACGACACCCTTTGGCATCCCTGTCGTTGCAGAAGTGTAGCACATTCCAGCTGGCAGGTTTTCATCCAGATCTGTCGGGAACTCGAAATTTTCATCCGCTTCCTGAAGCAGCTGTTCGTAGCTGTACACATTTGGGAAACTGGATTGTGGAGCACTTAGTTCATCGCCCATAACGATAATATGCTTAACCGTCTTCAAGTGGCTAAGTGCCGGCTCGACTAACGGGAATAAATCGCTATCAATCAATAAAATTTCATCTTCGGCATGATTGATAATATAAACAATATGTTCAGGGGCAAGGCGGATATTAATCGTGTGTAAAATTGCACCGCTGCATGGAATCGCAAAATACGCTTCCAGATGACGGTGATGATTCCAGGCAAATGTGCCGACCTTTGTACCACGCTTCATTCCGAGCTTTGTCAGGGCATCTGCCAATCGGTGCGTTCTTTTTACATAGTCATTGAATGTGATGCGATGTGTTTTAGTGGGGCTTGTGCGAGAGATAATTTGCTTGTTCGGGAAGTACCGTTGTGCACGCTTTAAAAATCCAGTCAAAACTAGTTGTGTATCCATCATAGTTTTTCAGCTCCTCAACGAGAATATACTAATATATACTCCTGAAACCGGAAAATTATTCTGTAAATAGTAATATGCTAGACAATAAGTTTAAAAAATATAATGTGTTTACAAATAATAGCAATTATTAAACGGCAAATAATTAGAATGTTATAATAAACACAATCAAATGTGAGAGGTGAACAATATGAATTTACAATCAACAAAAAAGTTAACAAATGGCGTAGAAATGCCTTATTTAGGTTTAGGGGTTTATAAAATGACGAACCGTGATGAAACCCTTCAGGCGATTGAAACAGCACTTGATTTAGGTTATCGTGCAATTGATACAGCTGCGCTTTATTACAATGAAGAAGAAGTAGGGGAAGCCATTCGCCATTCTTCTGTACCGCGCGAGGATATCTTTGTTACAACAAAAGTTTGGAATAGCGACCAAGGGTATGACAATACATTGCGCGCCTTTGAAACATCACTGAAAAAACTTGATATGGATTATGTGGATCTTTATTTAACACATTGGCCGGTCGAAGATAAATTTGTAGATACGTACCGTGCAATTGAGCGCTTATATGATGAGAAGCTGATCCGTGTACCTGGAGTATCCAACCATCATGAACATCATCTAAAAGAAATTATGGCAACTCGCAATATCGCCCCAATGGTGAACCAGATTGAAGCGCATCCGTATTTGTCCCAAGAACCGCTGCGCGCATTTTGTGAACAGCAGCAGATTGCAGTAACAGCGTGGTCACCGCTAGGCCGTGGAAATGTTTTAAATGACGAAACGATTATTCGTATTGCAAATGAATATAATGTATCACCGGCTCAAATCATCTTACGTTGGCATTTACAAAACGATGTCATCATCATTCCGAAGTCAGTAACAGCTTCACGCATCAAAGAAAATAGTGAGCTCTATCATTTCGAATTAACAACTGAAACAATGCAGCAGTTAAATGCATTGAATCGTAATGAACGATTTGGTAAAGATCCGGATAATTTTAATTTTGATTTCTAACATCGTTTTAACTTAGGGGGAGTGAAACTGTGTTTAAAAATTTTTCACCGAGTTTGTTTTTCTCAATGTCGGCAGTGACGGTTGTAGTTGTCGCACCTTTAATTATGATTTTCCATCCGATTTTTCAGAATGAATTTTTCCTGTACAATAATTCGTCCGTAACATTCATACCAAACCCGCTTAATTTTAGACTTGTACTTATAACAGGTTTTGTTTTGATTGTGATGTTTTGGCTTTTAGCGTATAAGCGTAATATGAAAGTTTATTTGATCGGTCTATTACTTTTTATATTGAGTATTGGCCTCGGTTATTTATCGACTCAAAATTATATATTGATCAGTCAGGAAGAATTGGAACGACACTATTTATTTGAGGAACACCAATATCGGTGGGAAGAACTCGACGAAGTTGTTTATGAATATGTTGTAGGCAGTAACAAGGGAGATATCACGTTTACGACAAAAACAGGGGATCAGTTTGTCGTTAAAGAAAAAGAATTGCACTCAACCGGTAGAAGTCTAATTTATCAGCTTTCGAGAGCGAATGAAGTAACTTATATCGAGCGTGAAAAAAGATAAGAAAGGGCGTCCGTAGTTTAGTTACGGACGCCTCTTTTTTAGTTATCTTTAACGATGATCTGCTCGTCTAAAAACGGGTGCATAAATGCTAGCTGAATGGCGTGCAATGCATAATCGCCGGATGCAGTTTCACGAGCACCGTACATTGTATCGCCTACAATCGGGTGGCCTAAGTGCGCCATATGCACGCGAATTTGGTGTGTACGTCCTGTCTCCAGAACAACATGGACAACACATGTGCCTTTATAGCGATTCACTACTTCATAATGTGTCACGGCATGCTGGCCAGTAGGTGATACGACACGGCGCGTATTGTGATGACGGTCTTTACCGATGGCAGCATTGATCGTACCGCTGTCCGTACGAAGATTGCCCTGAACTTCAGCTGCATACGTACGAACGATTGTTTTTTCCTCGATCATCCGGTCAAAAATGGACTTTGCAATCGGATGCTTTGCAACAAGCAGCAACCCGTTTGTCCCTTGATCCAAACGGTGTACATGCTCTGCATAATGCCCGCCGTTGTCCGCAATATGACGCATTACATGATTCATGCATGTGTCACGGTCTGTTGGTTCGTTTGGATGTGTTGCCATACCTTTAGGCTTTGAAACAATTAGGCAGTGTTCGTCTTCATAGCGGATGTTTACATCACAGCTGTCTGTGGGAATATAATTTGAAGAAGGAATATCAAAGGCAAATTCGATTTTCGTCCCTTTATCAAAGGGCTCTTTCCACATAATTGGCTCCCCGTCGATTGTAACTGCTTTAGACATACGCAATTCATGAACAAGCTTTTTACCTAAGCGCCACTTTTCGCGCAGCAGGTCTTCAACGGTTTGACCGTTTTCGTGAATGATATATGTGAACATTAATTTTCCTCCAAATGAAAAATCGTGCTCGTAAAGAACACGATTTTGAATATAATCTTATTTTAACACAACATCGTTAAAGAATTGGCGCGTTGTTTCATCTGGTGCGTCACCTTCTAAACGGGCAACTTCCTCACCGTTTTCAAAATAGATAAGTGTTGGTGTTGCTTGAATATTATAAGTAGTCCACTCATCCGTAAACTCAAGAATGTTTAATTGATCCACTTGAACATCCAGTTCATCGGCAATCGGCATAAGTTTTGGCGTGTAGTTTTGGCAGTGAGAACATTCCGGACTAAAGAAATAGCCGACAACGCCGTCACCTGACTCGATTTTCTCTGCCAATGCATCCGGTAAGATGATATTTTGATAGTTTTCATTGTCCAATAAGTCGATCGTTGATTGTTTTAAGTTGTCAGTACCGTATGGATTGTTTTCTAGTTTTGCACTGTTTTTCATGTTTGTAAGTACAATAATTGCTGCGAATAATACGACAATAATTGCACCGACAATCGCTAACTTCTTCAAATTATTTCTCCCCCTTTAAAACCTTTAACATATAAAAACTAACTGCTGCTATAATAACAAAAGCAGTAAGTGCCAAAAATGGAATCGTAATGAACCCTAGCCAGTTAATATACTGACCGGTACATGCTACACGACCACAGGCAGGTGCTGCATCCTGCATAAAAACTAGCTTCTGCAGGCTATAATGATAAAGAGATGTTGCCGCTCCAATTGTAGAGAACACGGCTGTTGTTAATGCAATTTTCGCATTTTTCTGGATGTAGGCAATCGTTGAAATCAGCACGATAGGGTACATAATAATGCGCTGATACCAGCATAATGTACATGGTTCATAATTTCGTACTTCAGAAAAATACAATGATCCGAGCATTGCTGTCAACGATACAACCCAAATAATGAGCAAGGCATTTTCAAGTTTTTTGGACATAGTGCTACCTCGATATTCAAAATTTAACTTCTATACTACAAAGAAGTTTTTTCCTATTTATTCTCATTGATTATAGTTTGAATTCGAGAAAAAGTAAATTACTACGTTTATTAAAGGCTATTAAAAGGAAAGTTAAATACGGAGGGGGAGTTAAGTATGACAGATTCATTAGATATGTCCAAATTTGAAAAACCAATGATTATCCGAAATATGACAAT
The DNA here is from genome assembly GCF_037974225.1 of Solibacillus sp. FSL R5-0691. GTDB lineage: Bacteria > Bacillota > Bacilli > Bacillales_A > Planococcaceae > Solibacillus. Next base: position 2,974,252 of record NZ_CP150231.1, on the reverse strand, counting down.
AGAGGATATTGACTCAATATTAGAAATTCAGCGTATATGTTTTCCGGGGATGGAGCCTTGGGAACGAGCGCATTTATACAGCCATTTATCCATTTTTCCAGAAGGACAAATGGTAGCGGAGCTTGATGGAAAAGTAATTGGTTCCTGCTCGAGCCTGCGCATAAACTTCGATGAATACGATGACCGCCATACATGGAACGATATTACCGACAACGGCTTTATTACTAACCATAATCCGGATGGTTATAATCTGTACGGAATTGAAGTAATGGTGCACCCGGCTTATCGTCGTATGAAAGTCGGTCAAAGGCTATATGAAGCGCGAAAAGATTTGGCACGAACACTTAATCTGAAATCGATCATTATTGGCGGCCGTATTCCAAACTATCATGTCCATTCGGATGAGATGAGTCCACGTGATTATGTAGATGCGGTAAGTCGCCATAAAATATATGACCCGGTGCTGACATTCCAAATGATGAACGGCTTTATTTTAATGCGTATTAATCCAAACTATTTACCGGATGATACAGCTTCAGGCAAATATGCGACATTAATGGAATGGAACAACGTGGATTATCGACCGCTGACAAAGCGTCACTTCAAGACGAGCTATCCAGTGCGTATTTGTGTTGTGCAATATATGATGCGTGCAATCGATTCCTTCGAGGATTTTGCGAAGCAGTGTGAATACTTTGTGGATGTCGGATCTGATGCAGGATCGGATTTTGTTGTCTTTCCGGAAATTTTCACAACCCAGCTGATGAGTTTCCTAAATGAGAAATCACCGTCACAGGCTGTTCGTAAATTAACGAAATATACACCAGAATATATCGAACTGTTTACGAGTCTGGCGGTCCGCTACAATGTCAACATTATCGGCGGTTCGCATTTTGTTGAGGAAGAAGACGAGGAAATCTACAATATCGCTTACTTATTCAGACGTGACGGGACGATTGAAAAACAATATAAAATTCACATTACACCAAACGAACGTTTATGGTGGGGCATCAGTAACGGGGATAAAGTCCGCGTGTTCGATACGGACTGCGGCAAGATTGCCATTCAGATTTGTTATGATATCGAGTTTCCTGAACTTGCACGCATTGCGACAGATATGGGAGCGAATATTATTTTCACACCGTTTTGTACAGAAGACCGCCAAGGCTATTTACGCGTGCGCTATTGTGCACAGGCACGTGCGGTTGAAAACCAGATTTATACGGTCATTTCCGGAACAGTCGGAAACTTGCCTGAAACGGAAAACATGGATATCCAGTATGCGCAATCAGGCATCTTCGCACCAAGCGATTTTGAGTTTGCAAGGGATGGCATCGTAGGAGAAACGAGCCCGAACCTGGAGATGGTATTGATCGGGGATGTCGATCTTGAAATATTGAGAAGACAACGCCAAGACGGTACCGTAAAGCATCTTAAAGACAGACGCCATGACGTATACCGCGTGGAATATTTAAAATAATTTACACCGAAATTCTGCTATTGTAAAAAATAGCAGGATTTTTTTCATTCAAAAGTATGAGAGGGATAGCGGTGCGCTCTATTTAATTGAAATGGTATGATAGAGAAAAGTGAAGTTGCAAAGGAAGAGCCAGTATGACAAAAGACCAATCTAATATTGCCATATTAAAAGAAATAGCGGAGCTGTTAAACGAGGAAACAGAAATGATTCCAATGCTGAATGGGGCGCTGTCCAAATTTTTAAGCGGTACGAAATTTGAGACAGGCTGGATTTTCTTTATCGATGAAAAAGGGAAATCGGAGCTTGTCGTGAAACAGGACTTGCCGGATGCGCTGAGCCATAACAATTGCCACTATTTAAAGAAGGGCGGTTGCTGGTGTGTATCCCGTTTCCGTAATGAAGAATTAAAAAAAGCTTCGAATATTATTGAATGCCAGCGCATAGAAAGTGCCATCGCCGCAAATGTAGGCGACCATAACGAAATTACCCACCATGCGACAGTACCGTTGCAGTCAGGGCAGGAACGCTTCGGCTTGCTGAATGTTGCTTCCAGAAATACGGTACGCTTTTCCGATGAAGAGCTGGATTTACTTGAATCGGTTGCTTTTCAGATGGGTTCTGCGATTAAACGTATTTACTTAACGAATGAACAGCAGGAAATCGCGCTTGTTCAAGAACGTAACCGTTTAGCACGTGATTTACATGACTCTGTCAATCAGCTGCTTTTTTCAGTGACACTGACGGCCCGTGCTGGAGTAGAGATGAGCAACGAGCAGGACATTAAAGAAACATTTAAGGATATTCAGCAGCTTACACAGGAGGCTTTGACGGAAATGCGTGCACTCATTTGGCAGCTCCGTCCGAAAGGTTTGGAAAGCGGACTCATTGAAGCGATTAAAGTGTATGCAGAAATGCTGAGCCTTAAATTAACGGTCAATGTTACCGGTGTTATTCAATTTCCTTCCAGAATAGAGGAAACGCTTTTCCGAATTACTCAGGAAGCATTGAACAATGTACGAAAACATGCGGGTGTAAAGAGTGTGGAAATATATATCAACGTGACTCCTACCGATGTATTACTTGTTGTTAATGATTCAGGCCATGGCTTTAATGTGGAGGCACATCGCCGTATACCGTCAATCGGCATGCAATCGATTATCGACAGAGCGCATTCTGTTGGAGGAACGGCAGATTGGGTAAGTGAAATTGGAAAAGGGACAGAATTGCTTGTCCGTTTACCATACTAGGGGGGATTTGATGATACGGGTACTAATAGCAGATGACCATCATGTAGTAAGACGAGGCTTGTTATTCTTTTTAAAAACTCAAAAGGATATTGAAGTTGTAGGAGAAGCGAAAAACGGATTAGAAGCAGTAGAGCTTGTTGAACAACTTTCTCCGGATATTGTTTTAATGGACCTCGTCATGCCTGAGATGGATGGTATTCAGGCAACAAAGAAAATAAAAAACAGCTGGCCGGATATTAAAATCCTGATGCTGACAAGTTTTTCGGATAAAGACCATGTGCTGCCGGCAATGGATGCCGGGGCTTCAGGCTATCAGTTAAAAGATATTGAACCGGATGATTTGGTCGAATCAATCCGTCAGATTATGCGCGGCGAAAATACAATCCATCCGGAAGCGACTACGCAATTAGAAGAAGGGCTGCGTGAAGATGAAAACAAGCCCCATATTTTAAATCCGCTGACACCGAGAGAACAGGACGTATTGGCAGAACTGACAAAGGGCAAAAGTAACAGGGAAATCGCGTCTTCACTATATGTAACAGAAAAAACGGTTAAAACGCATATATCGAATATTTTTGCGAAGCTTCATGTACAGGATCGTACGCAGGCAGCTTTATATGCAGTAAAACATAATTTAACTGAATCGAATGAAAGCTAAATGAGGATGAAACTGTTTCTGTTGAACCAGGTCATTTCATCCGGTAAATTAAAAACCTCACTTTTTCTCCGTTGAAGGAAAAGTGAGGTTTTTGTATGGATTATAGAATTTCCTCGTCTGTCGTTTCAGACGGTGGAAGTTTTGTTACTTCAATATACAAAATGTGGTGACCATCGAGTTCAGTTACTTTGAACCTGTGGCCTTCCGCTTCGATGATATCGCCTTCTTGAACATCAAAGCGTTGTGTCATGAACCAGCCACCGATTGTATCGATATCTTCATCTTCAAACGTTGTACCTAAAATATCATTCATTTCCTGCAATAACATTTTAGCGTCAAAGATATAGTGGTCTTCAGCGATTTCCTGAATTTCAGGGATTTCATCTTCATCGAATTCGTCTTGAATATCACCGATAATTTCCTCGATAATATCTTCAATTGTTACTAAACCGGAAGTACCACCGTATTCATCCATTAAAATGGCCATATGAATACGTTCGTTTTGAATTTTTAATAATAAATCACTAATAGGAATTGTTTCAATTACTCGAATAACCGGTTGCATATATTCATCAACAAGCTTATCGCCATTTGCAGCATCTTTAATATAGGCTGTTAATAAATGCTTCATGTTAACAAGACCAATGACATGGTCTTTGTCTCCATCAGTAACAGGGTAACGTGTATATTGTTCAATGCCCATTACTTCAAATACTTCGCGAATCGTTTGACCTCTTTCAATACTGATAATTTCAGTTCGAGGTACCATTATCTCCTTCGCTATTCGATCAGAAAACTCAAAAATACTATTAACATATTCGTATTCAGAGTGGTTAATTTCCCCACCTTTGAAGCTGTCTGATAAAATCATGCGAAGCTCTTCTTCAGAGTGCGCTTCTTCTGTTTCAGAAACCATCTTCAAGCCAAATGCCCCAGATAATGCACGTGCCGAACCATTTAAGGCACGGATGAAAGGATACATAATGTTATGGAACAGAATTAAAAATCCGGAAAGCTTTAATGTTACGGCTTCTGCTTTTTGAATAGCGAAAGTTTTTGGAGCTAATTCCCCTACGACAACGTGGATAAATGTTACGAGTGAGAAGGCAACAATAAATGAAAGAACAGTTGTGAGATTACCACTTAAGTTAAAGAACTCAAATACTGGATGAAGAATTATTTCGAAAGTCGGTTCTCCGAGCCATCCGAGTCCTAATGCCGTAATCGTAATTCCGAGCTGACAAGCAGATAAATACTCATCAAGGTTTGAAATTACCTTTTTTGCCCGCATCGCAGATTTATTTCCTTCTGCAACGAGCTGATCAATTTTTGTCGTTCTTACTTTAACTATTGCAAACTCAGTTGCAACAAAAAATGCCGTAGCGGCAATTAAGATAGCAAATGCTATCAACCTAATGGTTAGTTCGATTCCTATGTCTACGTCCAACTATATTCTCTATTCGCGGCGCAAATGAGCGTGGCAAATAAAGAGTACACCTCCTAAAAAAAATTTAATACTACAATCATAAAATATTTAAGTAAAAAAAACAATTTCTGAATTTGAAAATTGAGGAAAAAATTTGGAGGGGAATTTGTAATTTATAATTAGTAAGAAGAATCATTTACCATATGTGGATAAATTGATAGAAAATTGAAATTTCGATAGATTTATGCTAATGTAAAATGGTAGATAATGATAATTTAGTAGGCAGATAAATTAGCAAACGCCAGCAACTATAATTTCCTGCAGCCAGCTATTAAATTATGATTAACTCGAACGCGCATAAAAATGGGAGCATCGAAAATTCGACTGCTCCCATTTGTTTTTTATTCGTAAACGTGAAAGAGCATTAACTCGTGAATCATTTTCTCAAGCTGTTCTTTCTGTTCTTCAGCAGGGCTTTCCCCGATGAATTTGATGCTTCCATCTTTATAATATTCCGCAACATAACGTTTCTGCTCATAGAAAAAACGGATGGACCACCCCGGTATTTGACTGTTTTCAAATAATGGCTTATAGCTAAAATGTTGAATCATGAAACTTCCCTCCCATTTTTATCGTACAAGAAAGTAGTACATTGTTGCAATTTTTCTTTTTTGAATTTAATAATAGAACATACACATGATGAAGAAAGAGTGAGCAAAATGGGAGAATTTATTTCGCTAATATTCCTGCTTGGTGTTGTAGGTGCTGTCGTTGGTGCAGCGACAAACTATATGGCAATCAAAATGCTGTTCAGACCATATAAGCCGATCTATTTTAAAAAATGGAAACTGCCGCTAACGCCTGGTCTGATTCCGAAACGCCGTGAGGATTTAGCGATTCAGTTAGGAAAAACCGTTTCGGAATATTTACTGACACCTGAAACAATTAAGAAAAAGTTTTTATCAAAGGAAATACGTGACAATGTATTAACCTTTGCACAAAATAAAGTGACGCAAGAAATCTTTACTAATGAAAAAACGATTAATGATTGGATTCGTTTGGCGGGCTTCACACAATTACCGCAAACAGTGGAAGGAAAAGTGGATGAACATATTCATGCACAATTCCATAAAGTAAAAAATACGTTATCCACAAAAGCGATTCGCGAACTGTTACCGAATGATCTGGAGCCAGTGCTGGACCAGAAAATCGATGAGGCTGTTGTACAGATCCTGCAAAAAGGCGAAGATTATTTTATGTCGCCGGAAGGTATGATGACAATTAAAAACATGCTGGATGACTTCCTGTCGACGAAAGGTTCGTTTGGCGGAATGATCCAAATGTTTTTAGGGGACTCGACATCACTTGTTGATAAAGTACAGCGTGAGCTTATAAAGTTTTTAAAGGCTCCGGGAACAGCAGCGCTTTTACATCGGATTTTCACAACAGAATGGGAAAAAATTAAAAATCGCCCGGCAATGGACTTTATGAATGATGTAAACTTTGATACGATTGAAACGAGTATCCAAAGCTATGCAAAAAATGCATTGGCATTGGAGGCACGTCTGGATAAAACGATTAATGACTATTGGCCACAAGGAAAAGACTGGGCTACAAATGATCTGCTACCTAAAATGATGGATAAAACATTTATTGCAGCAGAAGGTAAAATCGAAGACGTACTGAAGCGACTCAACTTAGCGGAAGTCGTTCGAGAGCAGGTAGATTCTTTCCCTATTGCCAAATTAGAAGAGCTTGTACTAGGCATTATTAGTAAAGAGCTGAAATTAATCACATGGCTGGGCGGCATTATTGGTGGTCTTGTCGGGATCATTCAAGCGTTAATCGTCTTTTTGACGAACTAAAATGAGAAAGTAGGTATATTACATGATTAATATTTATGAAGATATTAATAAACTTGAAGCAACATTCCGCAAGACTGATGAGTTTCAAAATTTAAAGAACGCAGTGGAAACTGTACGTGCAGATGAGGAAGCGAAAGTATTATTCACAAACTTCCGCGATGTACAATTAAAGATGCAGGACAAACAAAATGCTGGTGAAGAAATTACAGAAGAAGAATATGTATTTTTACAAAAAACAGCACAGTTAGCTCAGCAAAATGCGAAAATTATTGCAATGCTTGAAGCGGAAATGGCTTTAAGTTCAGTAATTCAAGAAATTAACCGTATTATCACACAGCCAATCCAAGCAATGTACGACGGACTATAAGATTCAGGAGGGTCACACTTTTGTGTGGCTCTTTTTTTATTTCAGTAATTTTTTTAAGTATTGACCCTATTAATTTTACAAAGATTGAACATGTTTTTTTTCTTCTACCTTAATATTTGTTACAATGAGATAGATTTTTTATTTATTACAATAAGAAGGTAGAGAATAACATGAAAACGATTCATATTAATGAGCATTTCAAAGAAGACTGGACACGTGTTCTTAATCATATAGCCAATTTATTTTACGAGGATTCCGTTATTCAAATCGATCAGGACGGTTCGGATATGTCGATTGAATTTAACAAGTCTATCGATGAAAATTTTACGATTTCCACATTTGCCAAGTTAAAAGTGGATGGACAGGAATATACGAGCGACTATTCGATTAAGTATGCGACAGAAGGAACGGAAAAAGAGCAAAACATCCGAATGAAACGTGCATTGTCACATGTCATGCTGGATGTACTTGAACAATATTCTGGCATGACTCAACAGTGGGGAATTTTAACAGGAGTCCGTCCGACAAAGCTTTATCACAAATACCGTAAAGCCGGTATGAATGACGAGCAAATTGCCGCGGTACTAAAAGAGGATTACCGAATTTCGGATCAAAAGATTGCGTTAATGAAAGCGATTGTTGAGCGACAACTGACAGTTATTCCGGATCTGGATGAGCTTGGGAAGGAAATCTCAATTTATATTGGGGTTCCGTTTTGTCCGACAATGTGTGCGTATTGCACATTCCCGGCGTATGCGATCCAATCAAACCGTAAAGCAGGGCGCGTAGAAAAATTCATCGATGGTCTTCACATTGAGCTGCGTGAAATGGGCAAATGGCTGACAGAAAAAAATATGCGCATCACTTCGATTTACTGGGGCGGGGGTACACCGACTTCAATCGAGGCACATGAAATGGATGCATTATATAAAACGATGTTCGATGCTTTCCCGAATCCGGAGTCCATTCGTGAAATTACAGTAGAAGCAGGTCGTCCGGATACAATTACACCTGAGAAAATCGAAGTGTTGAAAAAATGGGGCATTGACCGTATTTCGGTTAACCCGCAAAGCTATACGCAAGAAACATTAAAAGCGATTGGCCGTCATCATACTGTTGAAGAAACAGTAGAGAAGTTTTGGCTATCCCGCAATTCCGGCATGAATAATATCAATATGGATTTGATTATCGGCTTGCCGAATGAAGGTATTGAAGAATTCGAACATTCATTAGCGGAATCTGCAAAAATGCAGCCTGAAAGTTTAACGGTTCATACGCTTAGCTTTAAGCGTGCATCGGAAATGACGCGTAACAAAGATAAGTATAAAGTTGCCGACCGCGATACAGTTGGAAAAATGATGCAGATGGCAACAGAATGGACAGCTGAAAACGGCTATGTTCCATATTACTTATACCGCCAGAAAAATATTTTAGGAAACTTGGAAAACGTCGGCTATTGTAAACCGGAAGAAGAATCGATCTACAATATTGTCATCATGGAAGAAGTGCAAACGATTTTAGGAATCGGCTGCGGGGCTTCTTCAAAGTTTGTGCATCCAACTACCGGCAAAATTACACAGTTCCACAATCCGAAAGATCCAGCAGCATATATCCTGACATTTGAAGAATCCATCGCCAAGAAAATCGCCATTTTAGATGAGCTGTATTCTTAATTGATGACCTTCAATATTTGATTGAAAAAGCTTAGAAAAAAAACGGATATTTTTACGCACAGCAAAAAAGAGCCATTTTTCTCATAGAGGAAAATGGCTCTTTTGGTTAAGTCGCTGCTTTTTTCTGCGAAGCGGAGATTTTTATAATGAGATCAACTTGTGTAAACTAGTAAGAGAGTAAAAGAAAAGGATTTGTTGCAATGAAAAAATTAATAGGACTGCTAATGTTCACCTTACTAGTCGTAGCAGGATGTACAGAACCAGTCGAAGAAACTTACGAAGCCCCGCTAAAAGAAATGACCGTCCACTTTATTGACGTAGGGCAGGGGGATTCCATTTTCATCGAAGCACCAAACGGAAAAACGATGCTTATTGACGGGGGCGTAAAAGGTGCCGGTAAAGAAGTTGTCGCCTATTTAAAGGCACAGGGAGTCAACCGGTTGGACTATGTAGTCGCTACACATCCGGATGCTGACCATATCGGCGGACTGATTTCCGTGCTGAATTCAATCTCCATTAAGGAATTTATTGATTCCGGAAAAGTACATACGTCACAAACATATGAAGAAATGCTAAGCCTCATTCAAGCCAAAAATATTAAGTTTACGATCCCTAAAGCAGGGGATGAATTTCAGCTGGAGGACAATCTTATAATAGAAGTTCTTGCTGCAGATGAAACGGCTTCTGATAATAATGATGCTTCCATCGTACTGCGCGCGGAATACCAAAATATTTCGTTCTTATTAATGGGAGATGCAGACCACGGTGTAGAGCAGGAGCTTTTACAAAAGGGAACCGATGTACAGGCAACCATTTTAAAAGCAGGTCATCACGGGTCGAATACGAGCAGTTCGCCAAAGTTTGTAGAAGCGGTAAGTCCACTCGCTACCATATTAAGCTATGGACAGGACAATAAATACGGTCACCCGCATGCAGAAGTCATCGATATATTAAAAAATGTGAACAGTGAAATATATAGTACTGCTGAAGCCGGAACGATTGTGATTACAACAGATGGGGTAACCTATGACATAGGTGCACCGCAGTGGACAGGTGTTGGAGCAACAAGTTCGATACCGGCATCAGCCTCTACAAAGAGCGGCAAAGTCGAACTGATCAGCAAAGATCTGTATGAAGAAATTGTTGTCATCCAAAATAGTAGTAATCAGTCGGTAAATTTGGAAGGCTGGAAACTAATATCTGTTGAAGGCAATCAAGTATTTGATTTCCCGGATATGAATTTGGCACCAGGGAAAAAGCTTTCGATTACAAGTGGTCCCGATGCAAAAGCAGGTGCGGGCACACTCGAATGGACAAAAAGACAGATCTGGTTAAACAGTGGTGATGCAGCTCAATTAGTCAATGTGAAAGGGGAAGTTGTAAGTGAACTACAATAAATATACACTAGACCGATTTGATGGAGATTATGCAATTTTTTTAAAACGCCCGGAAGAAACAGAGCAACTTCTGATCCATCATACTGAAATTCCATCAGAACTTAAAGAAGGCGATATCGTAAATATTATGGATGATGGTTTTGATTATAAGATTGAGTTGCTGAAAGAAGAAACTGAAAATCAAAAAGCGCGTGTCAACAATCTGTTACAGCAATTAAGAAACAAGGAATAACAGGCGTTTACTTCGAAAATGCATCCATACTGGAAAATTTAGAAAAATCAAAAAGTATCAGAAATTGTACGCTTTAGTATGGTAAAATATATGGGTACATATATTAATTTTAGGAGCGTAACAATGGCTATCAAAACAATAATTTTCGATTTAGATGATACTTTATTATTCGATCAACATTCAGTGAAAACGGCATTTGAAAAGACATGTGACTATGCAGCGACTAAAAAAAGCGTCGACGCAAAAGATTTGGAAGAAGCGGTAAGATCGGCAGCGCGAAGTCTTTATGAAAGTTATCCTACATATGACTACACGGTCTTAATCGGCATTAACCCGTTTGAAGGTCTTTGGGGAACATTTGATGATCCGACACCACAATTTCAGCAGATGAAAGAAATTGTCCCTGCGTACCGTACTGAAGCTTGGACAAAAGGGTTGGCGGCTGTCGGGATTGAAGATGCCGCATTAGGCGCAGAACTTGGGGAGCGTTTCGTAGAAGAGCGTAAAAAAGCACCATTTTTCTATGAGGATACATTTGCTGTATTGGATGAATTAAAAGGGAAATACGAGCTTGTGCTATTAACGAATGGTGCACCAAGTTTACAAAATTTAAAGTTGGAGATAACTCCGGAGATTGTCCCGTATTTTGACCATATTGTGATTTCGGGTGATTTCGGTAAAGGGAAACCGGATGCTTCCATTTTCGAGTATGTTATGGAAAAAGCGCAGGTTACGAAAGATGAAGCCATCATGGTCGGCGATAATTTAATGACCGATATTTTAGGCTCTTCGCGTGTCGGTATGCGCAACGTTTGGATTAACCGCGAAAGCAAACCGCATAATCCGGAAATTGTACCAACATATGAAGTAACATCTCTTACAGAATTTTTACAGTTAGTGAAAACATTATAAACTAGTAGACGCACTTTACTTTAAGTAAGTGCGTTTTTGGTTTAAAAGAATGAATTTTCTAAAAATTAATGTTATAATAGTTGTATGAAGGGATGAAAGAGGTTTTTCTATGGTAAATAATAATGGATGTCGCTGTGAAAACTGCGGCCGCACAAACAATTCAGTTCAGATCAATCCGGTAACGGTTGACCATCATACAGCATACCTTTGTTTGGCATGTGAACATGTGCTTCATTTACCTGAAAACAAAAATCGATTTTTCAGCCTTGTACGCAGCAAAAACAGAAAACAGGCCAATCCGGAAATGCAAGGAGCACACCGCATCCTGTCTGCATTTATTGCGGTTGGTGTCTTATTTTTCGTTGCGATTGCAGCATTAGGAGTTGCGCAAAGTACGGACATTGTGACATTGCCACAATTTGAAGCTGAATCTATTTTAATAAATGAGCAATTAACGTTTTTACAATTAAGAGCATTTAATTAAGGACCTGGAGAAACATTCACAGGTCCTTTTATTTATTTTCCCAACAGTTCGGAAACAGTCACAAATTCATAGCCCTGTTTTTGAAGTGTAGCCAACACCTCATCCAATGCATCGGCAGTAGTCTGGTGAATGTCATGCATCAATATGATACTCCCATTTTTTGCATGTTCTTTTACTGCTTGCACCGTTTTCTTCGGATCACGGTGCTTCCAGTCAAGTGTATCTATAGTCCACAGTACGTTCGGGACATTTAATTGGTCAGTAATCGTTTTATCATAGCTTCCATACGGCGGGCGGAAAACGGTTGCCCGTTGACCGATCGTCGATTTTATAAGTGTATCGGTTGCCTGGATTTGCTGCTTTATTTCCTTAGCGGATAATGCTGTCAGTTTTACATGATTAAATGTATGATTGCCTATCTCATGGCCAGCATTATACACGGCCTTTAAAATTTCAGGATGTTCCTTCACCTCTTGCCCCACAACAAAAAATGTCGCTTTTGCCTCAAACTTCTCCAATATTTTTAAAATTTGTTTTGTCACTTTCGGGTGGGGACCATCATCGAATGTTAAAGCAATTTTCTTATCTTTTGCTGGTTTTGGGTTGGCGGGTTTTTCTTTTACAACAGGGGATGTAACGAGTCCATTCGTCAGTACATAGCCTGATAATTTATCTGTTGTTACAAACGCCCAACCTTTTAAATTCGTCAGCATTTTAACAGGGCTGTTTTTGCGTAACACACCAATTTCCGTACTCGAGGAGCTGGCAATCTCTCTTACAACTAAATCGTTTGAATTTTTGACGATCATTGCTTTCGAAACAGGTTTTACAATTGCCTGCTTATTGACAAAACCGGCAATACGTCCGTATTTTACAAAAACAAAGTCGGCAGTTGCAGATCCGTAAAGCTCTACTATTGTATTTAAATGAAGTTTTCCTTTAATATCGCTCTCTTCGTTATTCGTCACATGTACAAGCGGCTCTTCTTTTGCTTGTACAAGCATATATTGAGGGGGTGCAGACTTTAAATATTCACTTGGAATATAGCCTATCACTGTTTTATATTGAATTTCAGCCCATCCATCGGCTTCTGAAAGTACGATAACGGGTGATGCTTTTGACAGTGTTATCATTTTTTGCTCTAAAGTTTCATCAAATACCCCGGTCTCTAAAGTTGTAATTTTAATTGTGGCTGAAGGGGCAGCTGCATGGACACGCTCGTTATTAACTACGGAAACACCAACGATACAGAAAACAGTTAATAAGAAATAAAGTATTTTTTTCAACTAAACTCTCCTTTTAGTAAAAAGTGAGCGAATAGAGTGAACGGCTGGTGGGAATCGGGTAGAGGTTTTCACTTTCGCCAAGTAGTATGTAAGATTTTATCCACTCGAAGTTTCCGATCATAACAGATAAAATCGTCCTTTCAACTTATGTATGCGAAGGGGAAATATGTTAAAACAAAAAACTACTGATGAACGAAATTATCGTTCATCAGTAGTTGGAAGAATTAAAGTGTAATGGCTTTTACTTCATCAATATTTTCAAGTTGTGCTACATAAATTAAATCTTCTGTTGTTACTTCATTATCAACGACAAGCATCATGACTGCAGAGCCGCCGATTTGATCGCGACCAACCTGCATTGTTGCGATATTGATGTCTTTTTCTGCAAGCTTAGTCGCAACACGGCCGATTGAACCTGGTTTATCCTGGTTTTTAATGTAAAGCAGATTGCCGTTAGGAATAACATCTACTACGAAACCTTCGACTTTAACGATGCGGGCACCAAGACCATTTAATAATGTACCGGCTACCGTATGTTTTTCAGTTTCCGTCACGATTTCAACCGTAATTAAATTTGTGAAGCCTTTAGCCGTTGTTGTTTTGTGTTCGTTAATTTGAATGCCGATACGCTCTGCCAGGTAACGTGCGTTCACATCATTCACGTGAGAGCCATGGTTTGTAGAAAGCAGACCTTTAATAGCATTTGCTGTTAATGGACGTACATCAAAGTTAGCAACTTCACCAGCATAAGAAATGTTCAATTGTTTGATGCTTTCTTCTGTAACCTGGATTAAAAACTTACCAAGCTTTTCGGCTAATGCGAAGAACGGTTCTACTTCCGCAAGTTTTTCTTTCGGAATAGATGGCATGTTAACCGGATTTGTTACAGTACCTGTTTTAAAGAATTTAATAATATCGTTTGATACATCGACTGCAACTGACTCCTGTGCTTCCACAGTAGATGCACCTAAGTGAGGTGTTGCAATCACTTGCGGCAATGTTAACAGTTTATGGTCTGTTGCAGGCTCTTGTACGAATACATCCAGAGCAGCACCTGCTACTTTACCTTCAACAATCGCATCATATAAATCATCTTCGTTAATAATCCCGCCGCGTGCACAGTTGATAATGCGGACACCGTCTTTCATAATCGCAAAACGTTCTTTGTTGATGAGGTTGCGAGTTTCAGGTAAAAGTGGTGTATGAACCGTTACAAAATCTGCTGCTGCACATACTTCGTCAACAGTACCTTTTGTAATACCCAACTCTTTTGCGCGATCTTCAGTTAAAAATGGGTCGTAGGCGATTACGTCCATACGTTGACCTTTTGCACGGTAAGCTACTTCAGCACCGATACGGCCCATTCCGATTACACCTAGAGTTTTGTTTTTGAGTTCAACCCCAACATAAGATTTACGATCCCATTTGCCGTTCTTTAATGTATTGAATGCTTGTGGAATATAACGGGCAAGAGATGTCATCATTGCGATGGTATGCTCAGCTGCAGAGTTTGTGTTCCCGTCCGGAGCGTTTACGACAATAATTCCATACTCTGTTGCGGCATTTAAATCGATGTTGTCAACACCTACACCGGCACGTCCGATTAACTTCAAGTTTTTCGCTGCTTCAATTACTTCGCGTGTAACCGTTGTTTGAGAGCGAACAAGTAATACATCTACATCGGCAATTCGAGCTATTAATTGTTCTGGTGTTAACCCTGTATCAACAATGATATTTAAGTTTAATTCTGTTTCCTGACGTAGCGGGAAAATCCCATCATCACTTAATGGATCTGCAATAAATACGTTGATTGTTTTTGTTTTCTTTTCGATTAATTGTGTTGCTGTCATCATAATCTCTCCTCAAAATTCACTATTATTTTTAATTAACCAACAAAAAAAGCCTTCCGTCCCTTACGAATTACGTAAGGGGCGAAAGGCATTCATTAAACAAATCGCGGTACCACCCTTATTCGTTGCCGACTATTTGAAAATAATAGTCATACAACCTTATCAATATGCGTAACGTGCATGGGACGGAATAACTTACTTTGGATGTTCGGCTATTCTATTCAAGAGTGGAACTAATTTAGCGTATACACTGGTTTACACCGACCACCAGCTCTCTTTGCTATACAAAACTAAATCGTATGTCTCTATCACAATAGTTTGTCGTTTTTAAATTTGATAACATCATAAACCCGATTGTTCACCTTTGTCAACGGAATTTTCAAAATTAATAAATAATTAATGATTTAAATAGCAAATATTCGGTTATTTCACGAACGATATTTAGGGATACTAAATTAAATATTCGTGTTTTTAGAAATGTATGAAAGCGCTAACGATATTGATTTACAGGGATTTGTTTGAATTTACTGAAAAATTGTGATTCAGAGTATTTATCGGAAAAATAACGATTTTACTATTTCACAAAAATTTTATTTTTATTTAAATTTTAATGCTTGAAAGAAAAATAATTAAAGAAGGGGAAATAAAAAATACCACGAAATTGTATAACAGATGCACTGACAAAGGGGGAGTAGAAAATGCATTATGATGCAATCGTAATTGGAGCGGGTTTAGCAGGATTAACTGCGGTTTGTCAGCTTATAGATGCGCAAAAAAAGGTATTACTTGTTGATCAGGAACCCGAAAATTCAATCGGGGGTCAGGCATTTTGGTCATTTGGAGGACTGTTTTTAGTAGATACACCTGAACAGAGAAGGTTAGGTATAAAAGACAGTAAGGAGCTTGCTTGGCAGGATTGGCGCGGCTCTGCAGGATTTGACCGATTAGAGGATGAGGATTACTGGGCATATGAATGGGCAAAGGCCTATGTAGATTTTGCTGCGGGGGAAAAATATGAGTGGCTGAAATCACAGGGCATTCAATTTTTCCCGGTTGTCGGCTGGGCAGAGCGTGGGGGTGCTTTAGCAGGCGGACACGGGAATTCAGTTCCGCGCTTTCATATCGTTTGGGGAACTGGTCCTGCGATTGTAGAAGCTTTTTCAAGTAAAGTACTGCAAGCTGTGGAAAGTGGTTTGATCGATTATTTGCCGCGCCATCAAGTAACGGATTTAATGACTGAAGATGGCGCTGTTACGGGCATTCAAGGGAATATTTTAGAAAATAGTATTATTCGCCGCGGTGAAGAAAGTTCAAGAGAAGTTATCGGAACATTTGAGTATACGGCAGATGCAGTCGTCGTAGCGAGCGGTGGCATCGGGGCAAATATAGAGCTTATTAAAGAAAATTGGCCGTCACGACTTGGATTGCCGCCGGAAAATATGGTATCCGGCGTTCCTGCATTTGTTGATGGAAAAATGCTCGAAATTACGGAGCGTGCTGGTGGGCGAATCGTCAATCGAGACCGGATGTGGCATTATACGGAAGGCTTGAAAAACTGGGATCCAATTTGGAAAAACCACGGAATTCGTATACTGCCAGGACCGTCCTCGATGTGGTTTGATGCAACAGGAAACCGTTTCAAAGCACCGAACTTTCCCGGTTTTGATACACTCAGCACACTTGAAGCCATTCAAAAAACAGGCTATGACTACTCCTGGTTCATATTGACAGAAAAAATAATCGAAAAGGAATTTGCATTATCCGGTTCTGAGCAAAATATGGATTTAACAAATAAAAGTATAATGGACGTGCTGAAGCGGGTTTTACCAGGGCCGCCCAAAGCCGTTCAGGCATTTAAAGAAAACGGGGAAGACTTTGTCATTGCGGATAGTTTAAAAGATTTAGTCGATGGGATGAACAAACTTGCAGGCAATGACTTGCTTGATTTTATGAATATAAAAGAGCAGATTTTAGCACGTGACCGTGAAATTGAAAATATCTTTTCAAAGGATGCGCAAATCAATGCATTGCACGGAGCAAGAAACTATATCGGGGATAAATTAATTCGTGCAGCGAAACCCCATAAAATTTTGGATCCGAAAGCCGGACCGTTAATTGCGGTACGTTTAAATATACTTACAAGAAAGACATTAGGGGGATTACAAACCAATTTAAACGGGCAAGTACTAAATGACGAGGGAAATCCTGTTCAAGGACTCTTTGCGGCAGGGGAAGTCAGCGGCTTTGGCGGCGGTGGTGTACATGGCTACCGTTCATTGGAAGGCACATTTTTAGGCGGGTGCCTATTTACGGGCTTGCAGGTCGGTAAATATTTAGCCACTTTTAAGCCTTTACCAAGCAAGGCCAAAGCATTGGAAGTGTGAAAATAAAGGAGATATGAAATCATTTGTCGAAATGAATGATTATTCATAAATAAGGGGTGCATACAATTGAATTTTGAAACTATTAATCTGGAAATCGCGGAGCGAAAAGCAACATTAACATTAAATCGCCCGACTGCTATGAATGCAATGGATTTTACAATGATGCGCGAATTGGCGGATTGCTTTGAAGCGCTACATAATGAAAAGGATGTTCAAATTCTTATCATTAGAGGGGAAGGGAGAGTCTTCTCTGCTGGCGGCGATGTAAAAATGATGGTTTCATCAGATGATTTTTCTGATTTTGGAACGATTATGGATGATATTTCACGTTTAGTGAAGGCGTATTATACACTTCCGATGATTACGATTGCACAAATTCATGGCGCTGCGGCCGGCTTAGGATTTAGCCTGGCGTTAGGAAGCGATATCATTGTTGCAGAGCAATCCAGTAAATTAGCGATGAACTTTATCGGCATCGGTTTAGTTCCTGACGGTGCAGGACACTTCTTTATGAAGGAACGTCTAGGAACACCAAAAGCGAAGCAAATGATATGGGAAGGAAAAGTGCTAAGCGGAGATGAAGCGCTAGCATTAGGACTCATTGATTATAATGTAGAAGATGGTCAGGCATTAGTAACCGTTGACCAGCTTGTCGGCAAGCTGTTGGCATCACCGATCTTGGCGAAGATTGAAACAAAGCTGATCTTGCATAACGCGAACTTGCCTGTATTAGAGCAAATATTGGAAGGCGAATCGGCCGGACAGGTGAAAATGCGTCAAACGCAGGATCATTTAGAAGGGATTCAGGCTTTCGTCGGAAAGAGAATGCCGCAATTTGAAGGGAAGTAAATAATATCGGGGGATGCTGGTGAAACAATGCCGGCTCCTCTTTTTTATTAGGTAATAAAATATTACTGTACATCATTACCGAATGCTT
Organism: Solibacillus sp. FSL R5-0691; assembly: GCF_037974225.1. GTDB lineage: Bacteria > Bacillota > Bacilli > Bacillales_A > Planococcaceae > Solibacillus. The sequence continues at coordinate 2,956,054 of NZ_CP150231.1, read as the reverse complement.
ATATGATAGTGAAAGACTAAAAATGGAGGTAACTTCATGGACCAAATTTGGCTATCAGACAACCGGCGACAAATTGTACACAATGTGTATTGTCCCAATGTAAATGATGCGATTGCAATTTGCGAAATTGAATTAAAACAGCTGGATCAAGAACTAAGTAATTACTTGGAAGTCCCGTTCGAGCAATATCATGAAATACATGCACATTTTAATAATAGCGATATTATTAAGCAAGGTGCATTCACATATGAGCAAGTTCGTCACATATTAGATGCTGGAAATATCCATAATCTAGTGATTGATGAAAGAGGCTGTATCGATTTTAAGAAAGAAACAATCGGAATGAGTACCGCGATTTCTTTCGCGCAAAGTAAGTGGAATGGTGCAGATCGGGCTACCGCGGTTGAAAATGCTGTGCTGACAGGTTTAACAGTGATAGGGGAACCATTTGCCGAAGAAATAATCGAAAAGCAAATCGATAACCTGAATATTGTGGACCATATTGAACTGGATGATGGCATTGCAAGTGCTGTTAAAAAAAACGGTGCAAAAGCAGTTGTGAAGAGGATGGCTAGTACGGCTACAAAAAAGGCGATGTACAGTTCTGTTATTGCTAAAAAAGCGATCACATTACTCAATGCAAATGTTGTAACAGGAGCAATCGTAACAGGTGTCTTGTCGAGCGTCGATATTGTTCGCACGATTAAAAAACAGATGTCTCCTGCACAACTATTTAAAAACATTTCCAAAACAGCAGCAAGTGTTGCAGGGAGTATCGCGGGGTTAATCATCGGCGGGGGAGTCGGTCTCTCCATACCGAATGTCAGTACAGCGGTCATCAGTTTAATCGGGGGGATCATCGGTCTTATTATAGGGAGTATATTGACGACGACGCTTGTCAAAAAAGTGCTGGATCTATTTATAAAAGATGACTCGGTGAAAATGCTGGAAATTTTTAATGAAGAGCTTGTCCGTTTAGTAGAGCAGTATTTATTAAATGAAAAAGAGCTTGAACTCGTGTTAAGCGATTTTAATGAAATGTATAATATGCCGGAAGAGTTCCGGAATATGTATGCAGCAGAAGATCGTGTTGCGTATGCAAGGGATATGATTGAAAAAGAATTGAATCGTATTGTCAGGCTGCGCATGTATTTACAAGTCCCGACAAATGAAGAGTTCTATGGAGCAATTAAACGTTTAGCAAAATAAAGAAGGTGCCCTAAAATTTCAGGGCACCTTCTTGTTTATCCCGCAGGCGCGGAAGTTAACTACCGGTAAAAGCCGGATTGAAGTTTCACTATGTACGTTTAATCTAAACGTGGAATAAAATTAATTTACCCGACGAGTTTACTAATCGATGAGTTTTCTCGGCAATACCTTTTTCTTCGATTTGCTTTTGTCCTTCGATTTTTGCAGCATCATCGTTTGCGAAATTCCACACTTCATCAAATAATGTTTCCCCAGTTTTTTCAAATGCAGTAAAACGATAATTCTCCATTTAAACCACCCTTTATAAGCAAGATAATATAATTATACTAGAAATTTTTCGAAAATTCACGAATCAGCCATCATTATTCGAGAAATATTTGCATTTTATGAACTGTTCATGAACAATTTTATCCACAAATATTTACCCGGATTCTAAAATGGGTAAACACATTTTGTGAAGAAAATTCTCTTTCTTGAACCGACAAGCTATTGATTGTCTTTTAATCGATAAATCACGCATATACATGTTACAATAAATTGTAATAGAGTTATAAAGGGGCGATTGCTTGTGAATGGAATTACAAAACTCCAACCTGGTGAACAAGTGGACCAATATTTATTGATCAAAGAAGCAAAAAAAGGCGTGACGACTGTCGGTAAGCCTTTTATGTCACTAATTTTGCAGGATCGTAGCGGCGATATTGAAGCGAAGCTATGGGATACAAACGAAGAACATGAAAATTTATACCGTGCACAGGTAATTGTAAAAGTTGGGGGAGAGATTCACGACTATCGTGGAAAAAACCAACTGCGTGTGAAACAAATCCGACCTGCACGTGATGAGGAAGGCGTTCAAATCAGCGATCTTTTGCCGACATCTGCGGTGCCAAAAGAACAGTTATTTGAAGAGCTTACACAGTACTTCTTCCAAATTCAAAATCCGAATATCTCGCGTATTACACGTAATCTTACAAAAAAATACCAAGATCAAATACTGATCTATCCTGCCGCAACTAAAAATCATCATGACTATGCATCTGGTTTACTTGACCATGTTGTATCGATGCTGAAATTAAGTGAGGCGATTTGTGATCTATATCCGACGCTGAACCGTGATTTATTATATGCGGGGGTTATTTTGCATGATATCGGTAAGGTCATTGAGCTGAGCGGTCCAGTAGGTACAATGTATACGGTGGAAGGTAACTTGCTTGGTCATATTTCAATTATGGTCAATGAAATTGGTCAAGCTGCCAATGAACTGAAAATCGAAGGCGAAGAAGTGATGCTGCTTCAACATCTAGTGTTGTCACATCACGGAAAAGAAGAGTGGGGCAGCCCGAAAAAGCCGATGATTCAGGAAGCGGAAATTTTACACTATATTGATAATATTGACGCGAAGATGAATATGCTGACACGTGCACTTGATAAAACGAAGCCTGGCGAGTTTACAGAGCGTCTATTCCCATTAGACAACCGCTCATTCTACAAGCCGATGATTTAAGGTGCAGCTTTTTTGCAGACAGCAATACAACTTGATAAATTCAAAATAAGGCCGTTCAAATTCTAAATAAATTTGAACGGCCTTTCATTATGAAGAGAATTTCAATAACTTTATTTGTTATTGGTTATCCTTTTGGAATTTCACCATGAATTCAGCAAGGGCTTTGCATGTTTCGACTGGTACAGCGTTGTAAGCAGACGCGCGGCAGCCTCCTACAGAACGGTGACCGTTTAAACCGACAAATCCGGCTGTTTTTGCTTCAGCAAGGAATTTTTTCTCCAGCTCTTCATCAGCTACACGGAATGTAATGTTCATCAATGAACGAGAATCTTCAGTGGCATGCCCGAAGTAGAAGCCGTTCGAATTGTCGATGACATCATAAATATACTTCGCCTTTTCTTCATTGCGCTGTTCGATCGCTTCTAAGCCACCTTCAGCTTTCACCCATTTCAATACTTCGCCCAGCATATAAATACCGAATGTAGGAGGTGTATTGTACAACGAGTTATTTTTAGAATGTGTAGAGTACTTCAGCATTGTCGGGATAGTTGAATTCGCTTTTTCAAGGAAATCTTTACGGATGATGACAACCGTTACACCTGAAGGGCCTAAATTCTTCTGTGCGCCCGCATAAATCATGGCAAATTTCGATACATCAATTTTCTTTGATAAAATATCTGAAGACATGTCCGCAATGAGAGGAACGTCACCAGTAGTCGGGAACGTTTTCCACTGAGTACCGAAAATTGTATTGTTTGATGTTAAGTGAAGATATGCTGAATCTTCATCGATTTGGATATCTGAAAGAGCCGGGATGTTTTTGTAGTTATTGCTTTTTGAGCTTGCTGCTTCTACAGGTGTTCCGAATAACTTCGCTTCGGCAAAGGCTTTTTCTGACCAAGCACCTGTTTGGATATAGCTTGCCTTTTGTCCTTCATTTAAGAAGTTCATTGGAATCATTGAAAATTGAAGGCTTGCCCCGCCTTGTAAAAACAGTACTTCATAGTTTTCAGGAATTTCATATAACTGGCGTAAATTTGCAATCGCTTCATTATGGACTTCTTCAAATGCCGCACTTCGGTGGCTTAATTCCATTACCGACATACCAGTACCTTTAAAATCCACTAGCTCCGCCTGTGCTTTTTGTAAAACCTCTAATGGTAATGCCGATGGACCAGCATTAAAGTTAAACGCGCGTTTTGTTGTTACTGTCAATGCAATCACTCCTGAATTATTTATTAGAATATATAAGTTGATAATATACTCTTTCCGAACAAATATGTGAAAATTCTTGAAATTATTTTTTTTATAAACATAAATGAGAAGAACTTATAGAAAATTTATAGATTTTTGTCACAAAGGAAAAGGGAATGTTCGTGTTTTGGGCATAGTTACTTTTATAGCCTTGTTTATAAACAGGAACTATGCGAGTATAGAGGGGATGAAATACAGGAGGTATGTAAAAAATGGAACAATTACCCAAGTGTCCGGAGTGCGGATCAGAGTATACGTATGAAGATGGACAAAATTATGTGTGCCCGGAATGTGCACATGAATGGTCTCAATCAGCTGAAACAGTGCAAGAAGAAGGATTAGTCGTTCGTGATGCAAATGGCAACCTGTTAGCTGATGGCGATACTGTAACAGTTGTAAAAGATTTGAAAGTAAAGGGAAGCTCCTCTACATTAAAAATCGGTACACGTGTAAAAAATATTCGACTAGTGGAAGGCGACCACAATATCGATTGTAAAATTGATGGTTTTGGTGCAATGAAGCTGAAATCGGAATTCGTGAAGAAAAACTAAAAAAATGCGAGACCCGATTATGGGCCTCGCACTTTATATTTCAACGATTATTCAGCTTTGAAGCCTGAAAAAGCGTCTTTTAAATCTTTGTCTTTTACTTTTACGTCAGCTTCGTTAATTAACTCTGCCATTTTTGTGTTCCAATCCGCTTTTGTAGCAGCAATTGATTCACGGATTTCTTCTTTTTTGTCTTCAAGTTTCCCGTAATCTTTCACATCACGTTTTTCAGTTACTTGAATGATGTGGAAGCCATGTTCAGATTGTACAGGCTCACTGATTTCGTCTACTTCCAATGCATATGCAGCATCGTTGAATTCAGGTACCATTGTACCTACTGTAAACCAGCCTAAATCTCCGCCTTGTGCGCCAGAACCTGGATCAGTTGAGAATTCTTTCGCTAATTCAGCAAAATCTTCCCCAGCATCTAATTTAGCTTTAATTTCTTTTGCAGTCTCTTCATCTTCCACTAAAATGTGGCGAGCGTTTAATTCTTGAGATGCTTGGTTGTAGTACTTTTCGATTTCCTCGTCAGTTACTTCAACATCTTTTAAAGCTTTCTCTTGTAACAGTGTGAAACGAATATTTGTTTTTAACGTTTCTTCCGTTAAATTGCTTTGTGCTAAAATCGACTCGTAGCTATCGCCATACTGCTCTTTAACACCCTTCAATTCTTCTTCGATTTCCTCATCTGTTACTTTATATTTATCGTTTAAAATCTGCTCAACTACTACTTGCTGTAATAATTGATCACCAGCGATGTCCTTCATTGAATTATAAAATTCTTCTTGAGTGATATCGCCTACGCTTGTTGATACAACAACTTCATCTCCAGGATTACTGCATGCAGCTAAACCGATTGAAGCAGCAACTGTTAATGCAAAAATGGTCTTTTTCATTTGAATACGCTCCTAACTTAACTTTAATGCAATTGTAACTATAACATAAACGATTTAAAAACAAAATGGTTGCATGTGAAGAGCGCCTAAGTTTTGTGACAACAGGCGCATACGATATTGAGAGAAAGAGAGAAGGGAGGTGTCAATATGGGTGGCGGAGGTTACAACGGCGGCGGCTACGGCTCTGGCTTTGCTCTTTTAGTTGTATTGTTTATCTTGTTGATTATTGTAGGTGCAGCTTTCATCTACTAAGAAAGAAAGGTGTGTTAAAAGTCGTAAAGACTTTTAACACACCTTTTCCAATTATTAAAGTATGGACCAAAAAATTTATTACATATAAAAATTTTTTAAACGGCTAGCAGTACTTCAACATACATGCTTACAAGTAAAATCGTAATCAGTACATTAATCGTACGGAAAATTTTTGGCTGTTTTTCTTCTGGAATTTCACGTCGACTGCATAATGCGGCAGTCATTCGATTTATTTGGAATAAGTATATTACTGAGAATAAGATCACAACAAGTAGTAACAAATTTATTCCTCCCCTCTAAAGCATCAATAAAAAACCTAAATATCAAGCGGAACTAAAATTTCATAACCTCTTGGCGTTTCTTCAATTATAGCATTGTTTGGTGCATACATTAAATTTTTCACATATAAAAAATCCATGAGACAAATACAGCAGTGAAATGCGAGTAAACCGCTAAAATAATGCGCATATTCCGGGAAGTTAATGCCCCCGGCGATTATTGCTGCATTAATCACGATAAAAGGTGTGACGAGTGCAAAAAGGTACGACTTTTTCGGAATACCATGCTGCAGACGCATCCGGACAACCGGTAAAAGGTGTTGAATCTTAAAGCGAATAACGAGTGATTTTCTATGTTGAAACAGAGCGAAATAATGTAATAATTTATGCATAGGATAAATAAATGGTAATACTAATAAAACTAACCATAAATGGCGATCGATATGCTTACCGTTAAAATTAAAACTGAATGCAATGTATGAAAAGCAGAATACAAGGATGAAAAGGGTGATTGCCAATAATACAAGTCTTCCCGTACCGTATTCACGCTCAATATTGATTGTTTTCCAACAATGCATGTGAGCCCCCCTAAAATATTATGGAAAAGGACGTATTATGCTTTTCCATTAACGAAACATTATTAAACATAAAACTAACTATAATAAATAAAAAAAGAAATGTCATCAATTTAAATTGTCGACATTTCTTAATAGAAATTTTATGAAGTTGTAGTGATGGACGGTTTACCTTTGTCGTCAATCGTTTCTTTAAAGTTGAAGAAAGAACGTTCGAATATTTCGATGAAGTCATCCCCGTAAATATTACGGATAACAGCCATTACATCCAAAAACTCTGGGAAACGCCCGTAAAGTTCTTTTAATGGTAATGCACCAATTAAAATCGTATGTTCTGTATCGTGATAATGATCATACATACGTAGGATGAGTTCTGCACCTTTATCAGTCAACTCAACATATGTATTACGTTTGTCTTCATCACGTTTTGAGAAAGTAAGTAATCCACGTTCTTCTAATTTTTTTGAAAAGTTGAAAGCGGTAGATACATGCATGACACCAAATTTAGCTACATCTGAAATGGATGCACCTTTCAAATGATATGAAATCCATAAAATATGATGTTCATTAATATTTAAATCAAAAGGTTTAATCCATGTTTGCCAATCTTTTTCGATAGCTTTCCATAGTGCTTTCGAAAGTTGTGCGACTCTTTGGCTAAATAACATAGCCTCTCGTTGTGAGTATAAATCTTCTGTCAAAGCAATCACCTTCTTCTTTCATTTACGTTTTAAAAATATTATAGCAATAAAAGAAAAGACTTTAAAGTTAGAAAAATGGAATAATTCAACATTGGTTGATTTATGCTATAAAAAAGTAAATTTGGGATTAATTTGACTGATTTCAAACTTTATTTTAGTTCGAAAGTTATAGTGGTGAATGACTGTTCATTACCCGTTATTTCTATTTGAAGGAATATTTTTCTCGATTTCACTTATAGAATTCTGTAATTTCTCTATTTCTTGTTTGAGATTTACTGTTTCCGGCTCAATCTGAGTTTTGAAATTTGCGAAATTATCCTTTAATTCATTTACTATACTAGGCATACTATTTTGTACTTCTGCTTTTAATGTTGTAATCGATTGCTTTACATTATTTAATTCATGTTGAACGTCTTGGAGTTTTGATTTGGCGATCTTTGTGTTTTCCAATAAGTTTTGGCGTAAAGCTGTACCTGATTGTGGTGCTGTAAATAAAATAACAGCCGCACCGCTAACAATGCCTGTTGTAATTCCTAGTAAAAATGATTTTGCTTTCATATTGTTAACCTCGCTTTTTTTATTTGTTATCCAAATCTTTTTCCAAATCCATCTTCCGATAAACATTGAAAAGATTAGGCGGGAAAGTATTAAAAGAAAAACCAGCATTTTCACTTATGAGAAAGATGCTGGCCATAGTCTCCTTGTAGGAGCAATTATAAGTGGGATTTAATTTCCTCAGAAAGTGTCGACAGCACATCTGGCGGGAATTCCTGTGAACGACCATTCCAGTTGACAACTAGTCCGTCTTTTTCATCATATCGAGGAACAAGATGCAAGTGGTAATGGAAAACAGTTTGACCTGCTTCAGCACCGTTATTATTAATCGTATTCATACCAGCCGGGTTAAAAGCAGCTTTAATGGCATTCGCCACTTTCGGGGCAGCAGCATATAAGTTACGTGCTACATCTTCTGGCATTTCAAACAGATCTTTGCAATGTGTTTTCGGGATTAACAATGTATGGCCTTTTGTTAACGGGGCAATATCCATGAAGGCAAAAGTATGCTCATCCTCATAAACTTTAACACTTGGAATTTCACCGGCAATAATTTTGCAAAATAAGCAATCACTCATCTTTTTTATCGCTCCTTTTCTATTTTTGAGTTTCACCATTAGAAGTTCGAAAAAAATGTTATTGTAAATTGAGAGGAATCGAGGGCGGTAAATTCACTTGGAAAACATCCGCCTACAATAAAAATCAATTGTACAACCCCAATTTATGGTGAAGATACTATTATTTTTCTTTATTCTATCATAGATTATTCGGAAAACTACTTTCTTATATGAAGGATTTATTTTTTGTTCTCTGAATTGAGTGTTGCATTCAGTGTTCAATTTTATTCGCTTTTGATAAACTAAATTTTAGAAAAGAGGAGTGACGACTGTGACAATTTTACAACTGCAAAATGTAACAGGTGGTTATACGAGAAAGCCTGTGATTCAAGATTTATCATTTGAAATTAACAAAGGAGAGCTCGTTGGATTAATCGGTCTTAACGGTGCCGGGAAAAGTACGACGATCAAGCATATTATTGGCACGCTCTTACCGCGCTCTGGAGAAATTCGTTTAAACGGTGTGACGTTGAAGGAGAATTTGGACAAGTATCGGTCAAGCTTCTCGTACATTCCGGAAACACCTGTACTGTATGAAGAATTAACATTAAAAGAACATTTACAATTAACGGCAATGGCCTATGGTTTAGATGAAAAAACGCTGGATGCGCGCTCGGAAGTTTTATTGAAGGAATTCCGTATGGAAAAGCGATTAAATTGGTTCCCGTCGCACTTTTCAAAAGGAATGCGCCAGAAGGTAATGATTATGTGCGCATTTTTAGTCGATCCAAGTCTGTATATTATCGATGAGCCGTTTGTCGGGTTAGATCCGCTCGGCATTCAGTCATTGCTAGACCAAATGGATGATAAAAAACGTGCAGGGGCATCGATTTTAATGTCTACACATATTTTATCGACTGCTGAAAAACATTGTGACCGTATCATTCTTCTTCATGAAGGACGCGTACGTGCACAAGGGACAATGAATGATTTGCGCAAAGCGTTCAATATGCCGACTGCGACACTCGATGATTTGTATATTGCGATGACAAAGGAGCAAGACAATGAACAGCATGCATAGTGTATGGGCTAAGCGCTTCGAGCATTACATCGGCGAAGTGATGAAGTATATGCGCTTCGTCTTTACAGGGCATATTGCGATTGTCCTTGTCTTTATCGCAGGGGCGGGGGGATATCAGTACAGCGAATGGCTGAAGGTCGTGCAGCCGGATTTCCCGGCAGAGTGGCTCATTGCCGTTATCGCAGGGGGCTTAGTCGCATTCAGTAGACCTGTCACTTTATTGAAAGAACCGGATCAGGTGTACTTATTGCCGCTTGAGAGCCAAATGCCGAACTATTTCAAAAAGGCGCTGAACTGGACATTTTGGTCACAGGTGCTAGTGCCGGTCGTTCTTTATATAATAGCGATTCCGTTGTTGAAAGAGGTTACGCCACTTAGCGTAGGAGAAATTTGGCTGACTGCCGCGTTTATCGCAGTATTAAAATATATTAATGTTCGCGCCGAATTCAACTACCGCTATGCGAACCGTGGCAATGCCATCGGATTCGACCGATTTGTACGGGCGGTCGTATCGATTATCGGGATCCAAATGACTTTGACAGACGGCTTTTTAGGCATCGTATTTCTAATTATGATGGCTTATTATGCATTTACATTGAAGAAGAAAGTTCAGGATAACCCGGTGCCTTACGAGCATTTTATTAAACTTGAGCAAAACCGGATGATGCGTTTTTACCGTTTTGCCAACTACTTTACAGATGTCCCGCATTTAAAGGGCTCTGTCAAACGTCGTGCATGGCTCGATATAGCGTATAAAGCAATCAGCTATAAAAAGGAAAATACACAGGCGTATTTGATTTACCGTACGTTTATCCGTACAGATGACCATTTTTACTTATGGGTACGGTTAACAGCGATTTCAGCTGTTATTGCGATGTTTATTACGATTCCGTTTGTTACTTGGATCGTTGCAGGTGCATTGGCATTTGCGACAACACTTCAGCTTAAGTATGCGCTCATGTCAGCAGGGGATTTCCGAATGGACATGCTTTACCCGATTCCGCGCGATACGAGAAAACAGGCTGTCGCAAAACTGCTTCGTCAACTAAGCATTGTACAGGCTTTTATCGTGACACTATGTGCAGTAATGCAGCCGCAGTTTTACATCATCCCGGTTGTCATTATCGCAGTGAGCGAACTGACGATGAGAATGTCAAAATAATAAATGGAATATTAATAAATAAGGCACCCATTTTCTAGAGTGAAAATGGGTGCCTATTATGTTTATAACAAGAAGCCGCCGATTAGTAAGCCGACGACGATTACTATAATAGAAGGAACTTTGAATTTTTCCAATGCAAGATAGCTGCCGACGATCATTAAAATCGTTGGAATCAGTTTATTTGATTCATAGGAAGACTTTGCGAAATCGAATGTTAATGTAATTAATAATACGGCAATTGCAGGTAGTACAAAGCTTGATAATCGGATTACTTTAGGTGAATCTCTATATTTATGTAGAAGATTTAAAAGTGTAATCATCAAAATCAGGGTAGGGGCAACTGTCGCGAATAACGCGATAAAACTCCCTAAAATTCCACCGACTTCAAAGCCGATATAGCCCGCCATCTTCGTTGCAATAGGGCCTGGCAGTGAATTGGCCAAAGCTAGAAACTCACTGAATTCACTTTGCGTCATCCACGCATACCTGTCTACTACTTCATGTTCGATTAACGGGATGGAAGCAGGTCCGCCACCGTATGCTAAAAGGTTCGGTATTAAAAATGCAATGAAAATCTCCCAAAATATCATTGTTCTTTTCCTCCTTTAGCCGGCAGTGCAAGCGCCAATATTAAGAGGGAAGCAATGATGATCCCAGGGTGAAGATCAAATACAACAATCGTTATAAAACTATATAAGAAAATAATTGCACTGATTTTCAAACCTAAAGACTTATGCGATTTTTTTAGGAAATCGAATGCATAGAGCCCCATCATCACTGTCACAATGGGGATAACCCCTTTAGACATGTTATTGATGAAATCGGAGTTGCTAAATTGCTTCAATGAATTTAATAATATGATGATTAATAGTACGGTAGGTATGACCGAGGCAAACAGGGCATTGATTAACCCGAGCATTCCGCCTATACGGTAGCCTATATAGCCTGCCATTTTTGTCGCAATCGGTCCAGGCAATGTATTACCAATTGATAAAACATCCGAAAAATCATCGTCTGTCATAAGTTTATACTTTTCCACCACTTCTTTATGTAGTAATGGAATGATTGTCGGACCTCCGCCGAAGCCAAGAATTCCGGACACAAAAAAAGCTTTAAACAACTGAATTTGAATTTTCACATCATAACCGCCTTTTAATTAGTTGGAAGCAAAATAGTTCGGAAAACGAAAGAATTTCTAAATATGTATTATTTTATATAAAAATGCTACGAAATACAATCGTAGCATTTTTGATAGAAGCATTATTCTTTTGAAGCTGCACTATATGTCGTAATATAAGAGGATGAGTTAAACATCGACTGTAGCACTTGTGTCGTACCTTCAAAAACAGGGGCAAATGAAGTTTTATACTCATCGCTTGCTTTCCATACTTCGTAGGAAGCAGGTCCGCCCCATTGAATGATAAATAAATAGGTTTCTGCTTTAACCGGGCGCAATAAACGGTAGGCAATGACAGCATCATTGGAATTCAGTGCAGGGATGACGTCGAGAGCTTTTTTCTCGAAAACCGGGCGTTCATCTGACATAATGGGCATATTGAAAAAAGTAAAATAGCCCTTTTGCGTAAACTGCCCATCCTGTGCAATGACTTCAAACTTGCGAGGTACTGCGAAAATTGATTTTTTGTCTGTTTCATGCAACACCACCGAATTGCCATTTCCGTGCAATAAAACTAAAGGGTGCTGCGGATTTTTTGCGATTAATTTTTCCATATAGTCAGGTGTTCCTGAAGTTACATAAAAATTCATAAGACCGACCTCCTTTACACTATTATTTCCATTTATAAAGATGTTCAAGCCATTTGTCAAAAAGTTCTATAGCAGAAGAGACAATTTTATGACATTTATTGAAGAAATCTATACAATTATTAATGAAAAGTTTATAGTCGATCATGGATATCAATGACGTTTTTGAGGTATAGAATAAAAAAGAATTTATTTTAAGGGGTAGAAATCAAAAATGATGAAATTTAATGACACATTATTACGTGCTGCTCGCGGTGAGCAAGTAGAACATACGCCGGTTTGGTTTATGCGCCAGGCAGGCCGTTCACAGCCAGAATATCGTGAAATAAAAGAAAAATATTCATTAGAAGAGATTACAATGCAGCCGGAGTTATGTGCATATGTGACGCGTTTACCTGTTGAACAATACAATGTAGATGCTGCGATTCTTTATAAAGATATCGTTACCCCTTTACCAGGAATGGGAATTGATGTGAAAATAAAAGCGGGAATCGGTCCGGTTATTTCAAACCCTATCCGTTCAGCTGCTGATGTAGAAAAATTACGTGATTTCAATGCACAAGAGCATACACCTTACGTGCTTGAAACAATTAAAATGTTAACGACAGAACAGTTAAATGTTCCGTTAATCGGTTTTGGCGGTGCTCCGTTTACGCTTGCAAGCTATATGATCGAAGGCGGCCCGAGCAAAAACTACGCTAAAACAAAGTCATTCATGGTTTCGCAGCCAAAAACATGGTTTGCGTTAATGGACAAACTGGCTGATATGATTATTGTGGATATTACAGCACAAGTAGAAGCTGGTGCAAAGGCAATCCAAATTTTCGATTCTTGGGTTGGTGCATTAAATGTAGAAGATTACCGTATTTTCATTAAACCGACGATGACACGTATTTTTGCTGAATTGCGCGCATTGAATGTGCCGTTAATCCAATTCGGTGTAGGTGCTTCGCATTTAGTAAAAGAATGGCATGACCTGCCTGTCGATGTCGTTGGTTTGGACTGGCGTTTACCAATCCGTGAAGCAGAAGCGCGCGGCGTTACAAAAGCGGTACAAGGGAACTTGGATCCTACATTATTACTGGCAGACTGGAACGTAATCGAAGCAAGAGCGAAAGATATCGTTGATCAAGGTTTAGCACATACAGGCGGACATATTTTCAACTTAGGCCACGGTGTCTTCCCAGAAGTAGACCCAGCTGTCTTAAAACGACTAACAACATTTGTACATGAATACAGCCGCGAACAAATCGCAAAACGTTCATAATACAACAATAAATTCAAATTTGATTATTCACCGGTATAGGTGAGAAAACTATATAAGATGAAGGTTGACTGGAGAACCCAAAAACTAAACGGGATGTAAAACCTTTAAAACTAACAAAAAAGAAACGTGTTTAAAAACATGCAGAGGTGACTTACATGAAAGAAGTACGCGGGTTATTAGTAATGGCTTATGGTACGCCATATAAAGAAGAAGATATCGAACGTTATTACACACATATTCGTCACGGCCGTAAACCGAGCCAGGAACATTTGGACGACTTAACAGAACGCTACCGTGCAATCGGCGGTATTTCTCCGCTTGCGAAAATGACGGAAGCACAGGCTCATGCATTATGTGCACGTTTGAATGAAGTACAGGACGAAGTGGAATATAAAGTATTTATCGGCTTAAAACATATCGAACCATTTGTAGAAGATGCAGTAGAAGCAATGGTGAAAGAAGGAATCACGGAAGCGGTATCGATCGTTTTAGCACCACACTTCTCAACATTCTCGATTAAATCTTACAATGGACGAGCGAAAGAAGCTGCAGAAAAATTAGGCGGTACATTAAATATCACTTCTGTTGAAGCGTGGTATGACGAGCCTAAATTCATTGAATTCTGGAAAAATGCCGTAAATGGCGAGTTGGCAAAAATGACAGAAGAAGAACGCGCAAATGCTTGCCTGATCGTGTCTAACCACTCATTACCGGAAAAAATCAAACTTGCAGGCGACCCGTATGAAGAGCAGTTAATCGAAACAGCACGTTTAATTGAAGAGGCTTCTGATATCGTGAATGTTGAAGTAGGCTGGCAGTCAGCCGGACAAACACCGGAGCCATGGTTAGGACCGGACGTACAGGATTTAACAAAGGAATTATTTGAGCAAAAAGGTTATAAAGCTTTCATCTATACACCAGTAGGATTTGTTACAGAGCATTTAGAAGTGTTATATGATAATGACATTGAGTGTAAAGTTGTTTGTGACGAAATCGGTGCAAGCTACTATCGCCCGACAATGCCAAATACACATCCTTTATTCATTGATGCAATGGTACATGCCATCAATAAAAAATTAGCGAAATAGTAGAGAGTGATGATGAGGGTGACTTTAAAAAGGAACAAGGTTGTTATCGTTGGCGGTGGCATCACTGGTTTAACGACGGCATACTATTTACAGCAAAAAACGAAGGCGCACAATTTACCGATTGATATCGTGCTGATCGAAGCGTCACTACGTTTAGGTGGTAAGATCCATACTGTACGACAAAATGGATATATTATCGAACGTGGGCCTGAATCGTTTTTTGATACAGGTAGCAGTGTCCGAAAGTTGGCACGTGATTTAAATATCGAACATGAGATGATTCAAAATAATTATGGTCGAACATTCATCGCAGTTGGCAGCAAGTTACACCAAATTCCGAGCAATATTCTGCTCGGGGGGTCACCTAAAATCTTACCGTTCATGACATCGAATGTTCTATCTTTAATGGGGAAATTCCGCGCAGCAGGGGATTTATTATTACCGAAATTACCGCATGCGGCGGACGAACCGATCAGTGAGTTTTTTAATCGGCGTTTTGGCAGAGAAGTTGTCGAAAATTTAGTTGAGCCGGTATTGGCAGGTACTTTTGCAGGCGATGTCGACCATCTCAGTATGCAATCGATGTTCCCGCAGTTTTACCAGTTGGAAAAAGACTACCGCAGTTTACTGCTTGGTATGAAAAAAACAGGTAAAGGTATTTACGCGCTTGTGGATACACCAGGTGAACTACATTATGAATCATTTGAAAATGGGCTGGAATCATTGATTGAAACATTGGAAAATGCTTTAACCGATGTTACGATTTTAAAAGGGTTGAAAGTGAATTCCATCGAAAATAATATGGATGATACTCACCTTATTGAATTGAATGATGGGACGTCTATACAGGCGGACAAAGTCGTTGTAACGACACCATTTAATGTAACGAAAAGAATCTTCCCGGACTCTGTAACGATGCAGCAAGTTCCGGATATGAATTATGCTACAATTGCCACGGTTACGATGGCATTCGAAAAAGGGTCAATGCAAAAATATGAAGATGCGCTGAACTTCTTCGTTTCCCGCAATAGTCATTTTGCTATTACAAGCTGTACGTGGAGTCACCGTAAATGGGATAATGTCTCCCCGGATGGCCATGAACTGTTGAGGGTTTATATTGGCCGTGTAGGAGACGAATCGATTGTGGAGCTGCCCGACAGTGAAATTGAAAAAATCGTATTGCAGGATTTGGAACGGGCGGTAGGTTTGAATGCCTCGCCATTGTTGACAACAGTTGCCCGTTGGAAGGAAGCAATGCCTCAATATACAATTGGTCATGAGTCGCGCATGTCTACTATGAAAGAACAGTTCTATCAAGAGTTTCCGAATGTCTATTTAACAGGAAGCTCCTATGAGGGAATTAGTATTCCGGACTGTGTCTTCCAAGGAAGAACGACTGCAGAGCAATTACTCAACCAGTTGGCCGAAGCTAAATTGGCAATATAACATCAATAGAATGATTGAATGAAATGCTGTATTAAAAGTGAGTCGCTTTTAATGCAGTGTTTTTATTTTGGATAATTTTTCAATGGTTCACAAATTTATCTTAAATTTAGTATGCATCGGTAAGGTTTTTTTAGTACGCTAATAACGATAGGATGAATTACATAATTGTTCATAAGGATGGGAGATTTAACGATGAGAAAATGGCTTTACAGTTTAGTTGCAGTACCTTTTTTACTGGTAGGGTGTGGGGATGAGCCGGAAGTGGAAACGCTTGATACTGCCGAGGTACCGTCAATTATCGATGTACATATTCAAACAGCTGAACAATTGAATACAGGGGAAACGATTCAGCTTGCGGCACGTGTGACTCAGGATGAAGAAGCGGTAAATGATGCGAAAGAAGTGAAGTTTGAAGTATGGGAATCGGGTCTTCGTGATGAAGGGGAGATGCTGGACGGAGAACTGACAGAAGACGGAATCTATGTCGCTGACTATACGTTTGACCATGATGGCGTATACTATATGTTTGCCCATACGACGGCGCGCGGCATGCATGTCATGCCAAAGCAGGAGCTGATCGTCGGCAACCCGGATATGAGCAAAGTGCTGGAAGATACAAGTTCTGATTCGATGGAACACGACGAAGAACAGGATGAAGAAAAAGAAGAAGAACATAACCATTAAATATTGCAATATAAGAAGAACGGTGTATAATAGTGACTGAATGACCGAAGTGTTCATTTGGTCACTTTTTTGAGGAGGTGGATTTATGGATCGTCGACATGAAATTTTAATAGCTGCTACAAAGTCTTTCACATTATTTGGCTATAAGGCAACAACGATTGAACAAGTTGCTAAAATTGCAAATGTAGGGAAAGGGACTATTTATACGTTTTTTAAAAATAAAGAAGAGCTATTTCAGGAAGTTGTATTCCATTTAATCGGTGAAATGAAGCGCGAAACAGATCAGCTAATCGATACAAACGCGAGCTTTATGCAAAA
Organism: Solibacillus sp. FSL R5-0691; assembly: GCF_037974225.1. Taxonomy (GTDB): domain Bacteria; phylum Bacillota; class Bacilli; order Bacillales_A; family Planococcaceae; genus Solibacillus. The sequence goes on along the minus strand of NZ_CP150231.1, from coordinate 2,938,912 downwards.
TGCCCATACAGCATTGATGAAAATGCTGCAGTTCCGTGAGCGTCATTTACTGTTTGCCAAACTAATAGAAGAGGAAACAGCACTGGGCACTCCTGAAGTACAGCAAATGCTGTTAAAAATCGAGTCGGAAATCATTTCATATGTCTCTTCGCGGATTCGTAACGGCATTGCAAAAGATGAAGTCATCGATTGTAATCCTGAACATGTCGCTTTTTTATTGTTTAAATCGTATTTGGCTTTTATTGTAGACTGGCAGTTGACACATAAAGAACCACTAAACGAACAAGAAATTCTGACATTATTCAGCGAAACCATTTTCCGTGGTTTGGCAAAGAAAAAGTAGTTGTCACTTCCAGGTGAAGTGCTTTCTTTTTACCGTAAAATGACCGAATGACGATATTGGTCATATAGTTTTTTGAAGGAGGAAATTAATGTGATAAAAGCAGAATGGCTGAAGATTTTTAAAACGAAGAAAATGCTTATTTCAGTTATTGCCGTTCTATTTGTTCCTGTTATGTACAGCGGGATGTTCTTATGGGCATTTTGGGATCCATATGCCAATTTAAAGGACTTACCGGTTGCCGTTGTCAATGAAGACACCGGAGCTGTAATGGATGAGGAAACAATGGAGCTCGGCCAAACATTGGTCGATAAGCTGATAGAAAGTGAACAATTCCACTTTGAGGAAGTTGATGCAAAGGAAGCGGACCAAAAATTAAAAGATCAAAAATATTATATTTTAATTAAAATTCCGGAAAACTTCTCAGAGCATGCCACTACATTATTAGATGATGAACCACAGAAATTGGTTATTGATTATATTCCAAATGAAGGTTTCAACTTTTTAGGCGCACAAATTGGTGAAACGGCAATGGATCGCATTAAAGCGGAAGTAAATACGCAAGTTTCAGCAACATATGCGGAAAAATTATTTGATTCCATTACACAGCTTGGTGACGGTTTTAACGAGGCAGCAGATGGAGCAGGGCAACTGGATGAAGGGGCAGCAAAACTGGCTGATGGCGCTGAAGAGCTAAAAGGCTATTTAGAGCAATTGGCATCAAGCTCTGTTCAATTATCCGATGGTACTGACACATTAGTTACTGGTGCTAAAAGTGCTGCAAAAGGTGCTTCCGATCTGGCGGCAGGTGTAGCAAAAATTGCGGATGGCAGCAGCCAATTGGAAGCAGGAGCAAAATCTGCAGCAGATGGTGCAACTACACTGCAACAAGGTATTGAAAGCTATACGAACGGTGTAGCACAAGTCGCGAACGGACAAAAGGATCTTACATCCGGTCAGGCAAGCTTAGCTGAAAACCTGAAATTATTAACACAAGGTACAGCGAATATCGATGACAAAGTAAAAGCGCTGGCAGATGGTTCAGCTAATGTAGCAGGCGGTATGGATCAGTTGGCAGCCCAGCTGGAAGCGATCTTACCAATGCTGCCAGAAGAAAATCAAGCAGCATTAAAAAATGCACTAGCTCAGCTTCAAGAAGGCAGTAAACAAGTAAGTGGCGGTTTAAGCCAGCTACACGCAGGAACTAACGGATTGGACGATAAAATTGCGGCAATCAGTGAAGGTGCAAATCAATTAAATGCAGGGCAACAACAAGTAACTGCAGGTGTTTCACAATTACAGCAAAATTCTGCACAGTTGATAGCAGGTGCTAAATCATTGGCACAAGGCAATACGACAATTGCCGGAAAACTAAATGAATTATCAGCAGGCGCATCAAGTGCTGCAACAGGTGCCAACACATTAGCGCAAGGTTTGAACTCATTAGTAGATGGTTCGAATAAATTATATGACGGCACTAGCTTATTGGCTGAAAAATCAGGTGAGTTGGCACAAGGTTCTACTACTTTAGCCGACGGTACGAAAGAGTTGAAAGATGGTACGACAACTTTATCTGAAAAATTAACGGAAGCCGGCGAAAAAGCCGCTGTTAATCCGACTGAAGAGACATACGATATGGTCGGTTCTCCAGTGGAAGTCGAAAAAGAATCTGTCAACCATGTACCGAATTATGGTACAGGTTTTGCACCATACTTTATTTCATTAGGATTATTCGTTGGGGCACTATTAATTTCGATTGTATTCCCATTTGTTGAACCAGCCGTTATCCCGAAAAACAGTGCAAGCTGGTTTGTAAGTAAAGTAACAGTATTAATCGGTGTTGGATTGGTACAGTCATTTATTACGATTGCCATTGTTGTTTGGGGTCTTGGACTTGAGGTAAATAATATGCCGCAGTTCATTCTGACAACAATTATTACTAGCTTTACATTTTTAGCTATGGTTCAATTGCTTGTATCAGTGTTTGGTGATCCAGGACGATTTATTGCCATCGTCGTGTTGATTCTTCAATTAACAACTAGTGCAGGGACATTCCCGATTGAGCTAGTACCAGAGCAATTGCATTTCTTCAATAAAATTTTACCGATGACGTTCTCTGTACAAGGCTTCAAAGCAGCCATTTCAACTGGTGACACATCATTCTTAATGTTCAACTGGTCGATTTTAGGTGCAGTGATGGTTTCATGCTTAGCAATCACTTTCGGTTACTTTGCATTGCTTTATAAAAAACGTTATTCAAAACAACCTACAGAACAATAAAAAGAAAAAGCATGGATTCGGGTATTTTCCCTTGAATCCATGCTTTTTTTATACAGAAAAACCACGAGCATTGAGCAAACTCGTGGTTCATGAAAGTTATTATAGGTTCATCTTACTAAGATGAAGTTGTCAGTAATGCGAATTAAACAGTGTAAAAAGAATTAAAGAGAGTTACATTTATCACAATTGTTGCTGTAGCACTCGCTTTGTTCTTCGATTTTATCACCGCATTGAACGCAAATTTTATCAGGTAGATTCTTGAAAAATTCCACTACGTTTTCTAACATTGTGCATGCCTCCTTTAAGTTTCTGTTATATTACTTCTGTTTATATATTGTATTGTATTATAACAGTTTTAATTCGTCAACACAAAATGCCTAAATTAAGTTAAAATATAAATGGACGATTTTTGAAGGAGTGAGCCTTTTGTATTTTATCGATAATAAAGGAATTACAGATCCGCGTATTAACTTGGCAATAGAAGAGTATATACTGAAAAACATGGATATCGAAAAGGATGATTTTTTACTGTTCTATATTAATCAGCCTTCGATTATCATCGGAAAAAATCAAAACACGATCGAAGAAATCAACACAGATTACGTTGAAGAAAACGGAATCATCGTAGTACGTCGTCTTTCCGGCGGTGGGGCAGTTTATCATGATTTAAACAATCTGAACTTCAGCTTCCTGACAAAGGATGACGGCAACAGCTTCAGCAACTATAAAAAATTCACACAGCCTGTTGTTGATGCACTTGCAAAATTAGGGGTTAACTCTGAGCTTTCAGGCCGTAACGATATTTTGGCTGAAGGGAAAAAGGTTTCAGGCAATGCCCAATATTCAACGCGTGGCCGCATGTTCAGCCATGGGACACTTATGTTCGACCTGGATATTGATGCTGTCGTAAACTCACTTAAAGTAAAACAGGACAAGATCGAATCAAAAGGAATTAAATCCGTGCGCTCGCGTGTTGCGAATATCATTGATTTCCTTCCAGAAAAAATTACGGTAGAACAGTTCCGTATGGAAATTTTAAAATCGATTTTCGGTGGCGAGGAAAATATTCAATATTACGAGCTAACGGAGCAGGATTGGGAAAACATCCATGAAATTTCAAAAAACCGTTACCAGTTATGGGAATGGAATTACGGAAAATCACCGCGCTTTAACATTCAAAAAACGAAGCGTTTCCCTTCAGGCAGCCTGGATATTCGCCTGGAAGTGAACAAAGGGGTCATTGAAGAGGCAAAAATCTTCGGAGATTTCTTTGGTGTCGGTGATGTGGATGAGGTTGGAGAACTTCTGGTCGGAACGAAATATGACCGTGCCGCAATTGCAGAAAAGCTGAAAGATATTGAAATCCCTGTATACTTTGGCGGGATTACGGAAGAGGATTTTCTTCATTTAATTTACTAGCAGCTTGTCAGTCAACATGAATGTAATAGAGAGTGTAGAAAAGGAGGCTCCTGTTTTCGGGAGCCCCCTTTTTTTGATACAATGGAACAATATGAACAATTAACTTATGTAGGGATATTTTAGTTGAAAACCTATCGAAAAGGAGGTCATTCAGATGGAAAAACATCGAATTTTCATCGTTGAGGATGATCCTAAAATAGCTGCACTATTGGCAGACACATTAAGAAAATACCAGTACGAAGTCGAGACGATTAAAGACTTTGATTCATTAATACAACAATGCTTAGCATTTTCTCCGCATATCATTCTACTCGACATTAATTTACCTTCCTATGACGGGTATTATTGGTGCCGGGAGCTGAGACAGTTTACGAAATGTCCGATTTTATTTATCTCCGCTCGCTCGGGGGAAATGGATCAAATATTCGCACTGGAAAATGGCGGAGATGATTTTATTATGAAGCCGTTTAACTATGAAATTGTGCTCGCTAAAATTCGCAGTCATTTGCGCCGTACATATGGAGAATATTCTGCAAGGCAGGAAGAGCGGAAAATTGTACAAGGACAGCTTACATTGTATTTGGAACGGATGGAACTTCAATTGAAGGATCTCGTCGTTCCGCTTCAAAAGAAGGAAAGTGTTATTTTAGGATTGTTAATGGGACAAGCGCCAAAAGTCGTGTCACGCGAACAGCTGTTGGAGGAATTGTGGGATGATCAGGCATTTGTTGATGAAAACACATTAAATGTGAATATGACGCGTGTTCGGAAGAAGCTGGCTGACTACGGCATTTCATCTGTTATTGAAACAGTGCGCGGAGCAGGGTACCGCTTCTTATTAAGCTCGGAGGAAATGTAATGGCGATCAAACTATTTGTGAAGGAGCATCTTTCCTATGTGATCTTTCAAGTCGTCCTCACATTATTTTTGCTTTCATTATTTTGGCTTGATGGCTTTCGCAGTATCACTACTGCCATTTATGCGATTGCGATCAGCCTTCTTTTAATCCTCTCCTTTTTAGTTGTGCGCTATATGTTGAGACGCCGGTATTTGGCGAAGATTTCCACGTTGCCTCAAACGATGGAGGATGCGCTTCAAAAGAATGCGAAAACAACGGAATATATGGAAACAGAGCGTTACTTGCATGAGCTGTACAAATTGTATCAGCATGAAGTGCAGGCGCTTTATGCGGCCCAGTCCAGACAATATAAATTTATGAACCAGTGGGTACACCAGATGAAAACCCCTGTCTCAGTTTTGGAGCTTTTGCTGCAGCAGGATGATGAGCTGGATAAAAAAAGTGTGCAGGAAGAGACCGAACGTTTGAAGCGCGGTCTTGAAATGGTTTTAGTGAATGCACGTCTGGAAAACTTTTCGGATGATATGCAAATCGGGAAAGTGCCTTTGAAATCAGCAATCATGGCAAATGTTAATGAACATAAACGTCTGTTTATCGCCAACCGAGTGTTTCCGGAAGTGAACATTGATGACGAGTTAATCGTCATGAGTGATATGAAATGGCTGAACTTCCTTATTGGGCAGTTCATTACAAACGCGGTGAAATATACATTTGAGCCAAATAAAAAATTGTATATTACGGCGGAGCAAAAAGAACAGCATGTCCATTTGTTCATACGTGATGAAGGGGTTGGCATTCCCAAATCCGATTTACCCCGTGTGATGAAGCCGTTCTTTACAGGTGAAAATGGACGGAAAACCGGTGAATCTACCGGCATGGGACTCTATATCGCAAAGGAGATTTGTGATAAGCTCGGACACCAGCTTTTGATTACATCGGAAGTTGGTAAAGGTACACAAATTGAAGTGATTTTTCAGTCATGAGAGATTATTTTTTGATTGAAAGAAACAGACTTGGTTAAAAGGAGTTGCTATGTCTATTTTACAAATTCAAGATGCTACGAAAGTTTATGAAGGAAAAGTGACGAAGCGAGCGCTCAACCAGCTTAGTTTTGAAGTCGAAAAGGGTGAGTTTGTCGCAATCATGGGTCCATCAGGCAGCGGGAAAACGACGCTTTTAAATATGGTATCGATGATCGATACGCTGACATCCGGTGAAATTATCTTCAACGGGATGAAGCCGCAAAAGCTCAACAGTGAGGAACTGGCCTATTTCAGACGCCGCCAGCTTGGTTTCGTCTTCCAGGACTTTAATCTGCTGCCGACATTGACGGTGGAGGAAAATATCATTTTACCGCTGACTATTGATGAACAGCCGATTGCTGTCATGGAGGAACGGTTGAAATATTTAAGTGAGCTGCTCGATTTGACGCCAATTTTAATGAAGCGACCGAATGAAATATCAGGTGGACAAGCCCAAAGAACAGCGATTGCACGTGCACTGATCCATCAGCCGATGCTTGTTTTAGCGGATGAGCCGACAGGGAATCTGGATTCGAATGCATCGCGGGAAGTGCTGGAGCTTTTGGCAAGAATGAATAAAGAGAACGATACGACGATTTTAATGGTGACACATGATCCGATTGCGGCGAGTTATTGTGATCGTGTAATTTTTATTAAAGACGGCGAATTTTTCAATGAAATTTATACAGATGATCGTCGCCAAACATTTTTCCAAAGGATTTTAAATGTATTAAGTTTATTAGGGGGACATGTAGGTGACTTTTCTTCAATTCGCTTACCGTAACGTTTTCCGTAACTTCCGTAACTATGCAGCTTTTTTCATGGCCAGCTTTTTCAGTGTATTTGTATTCTTTATTTATTCGATGCTTATGTTTCATCCTGAAATCGAACGTGGTTTTTTAGGGGAAGTATCGATCGCCGGAATGGTGTTTGCGGAAGTCGTTCTCGTGCTGTTTTCGTGGTTTTTTATTTTCTACTCGATGCGTGCCTTTTTGGAAGCGCGCTCTAAAGAGTTCGCGATTTTACTGCATCTTGGCATGGACCGGAACCAGCTAGGAAAACTGGTTATTATCGAAACGATGACAATCGGTATTTTCTCCTGTATTTCCGGTATTGTATTCGGGTTCGCATTTTCGAAGTTTTTCTTCATGATTGTCCGTGAAATTTTAAACTTAAATGCATTGCCGCTCTATTTGTCATGGGAGCCGTTTGTGCTCACATTATTCGTTTATTTGAGCGCCTTTATCGTAATCTCGACATTGAGCATTCTGTTTACACCGGACATTAAAATACGGAACTTCATAAGAGGACCGAAGTTTGTGGATGCGGCAGTATCCTATTCAAAGCGTAATGCTATTTTAGGAATCATTCTTATTTTATGTGGATACGGTCTGGCACTCATCACAACGAAGTCATCGATTTTTTCGTATACATTACTGATTCCTGTTTTCGTGACATTGGGAACCTACTATTTCTTTTCCGATACGACACTTTATATTATTGACCGGTTGAAGGGGCATAAGCAGTTTTACTGGAAACGGGCACGCATGCTGGCGATTGCCGAACAAGTGCAGATTTTACGTTTCAATTCACGCATGTTTTTCATTGTGACACTCGTATCGACGCTTGCCTTTTTAACGGTCGGTGTCTTATCGGCGATGTCTTCCTATACATCGCAATATGACAAAATCAATCCAATCGGCCTCATCTATAAAGGGGAAATGGATAATCCATATGAAATTGAACATATTTTATCGGTCATTGATGAGCTGGAGTTTAACGGCATTAGTTATCATATGACGCGCTTTACGGTCATGCGCCAAACTTCGTCGTATACGTCGAATCCGGTAGAGGTTTTCCGGGAAACGGATATTAACCATCTGCTGTTTTCGTATAAATATCCGCTCGTGAATTTAAAAAGCGGGGAAGCGATGTTCATTCCTTATTCGGAGGATTCAATTGAAAAGCTGGAGAGAACAGAAGTAAAGACAGTGTTGAAGGAAAACAATGTGGACCTGACGATTAACAGTGTGTACCCGAAAATGTTTTTCCCGACAGCTATTATTAGCAGTAACTCCATCATTATTAGTGATGAAGACTTTGAAAAGCTGACAAATGAGTTCGAGATGGCACCATATGTCGAGCCCGGCTATCATCTATTTACGTTTGATATCCCTAACTGGACTGAAACGAAAAATGTCGGAATTGATATTCAGCAGATGGTCGCCCGCGATTACTTGATCAACAGTGAATATACATTGCCGTTTTACTTTGAAAATGCGGGTTTAAATTATTCTTATATATTAGCTACGTATTCTTTATTAACACTTATCGGTATATTAGTAGTAGCTGTGTTTTTACTTGCATCGGGAAGTTTCGTCTATTTCAAAATTTATGCGAATTTGGACCGGGAGAAAAAACAGTTTGATATGCTCATTAAAATAGGGTTAAGCGGTAAAGAACTGAAGCGTCTCATTACGAGAAATTTAATGATTCAATTTTTCCTGCCGTGGGGATTAGCCTTTGTGCATAGCGCATTTGCGTTCTATGTTGTGCAAACCGTATTGAACGATGTCATGAATTTATCGATCGTAAAAGAAGTTGTGTTTTCGTTTACAATGTTTGCACTTATCCAAATCGTCTACTTTTTCCTTATCCGCTGGCGCTATATTTCACATGTGCGCGGATAAATACAAAATAGAGAAAATATGATTTTAGTACAATATTTGTGAATAAACGAGATTTTCGTATTGTTTTATTAATATACTTATTCTATAATGCTAATAGAGTGAAAATTTTTTCATTTTACGCATAGGGGGATGGGTGTATTGAATTTAGTTGAAAAGGTAAGACAACAAGCTTTCGAACAACCAGAAAAAACAGCGTACTACTTTTTAGGTAAAGGCACATCTTACGGTGAATTGGAGCAATCGGTTGCACGCTTTGCAGCTGCTTTGGAAGATTTAGGTGTAAAAAAAGGCGACCATATCGCATTTTTATTAGGGAATACACCGCACTTCATCATCAGTTTATATGCATCAATGCGTATTGGTGCTGTGGCAATTCCGATTAATCCAATCTATACAGCAGATGAAATTTCATACATTATCCAAAATGGTGATGTAAAAGTTGTCATCGCACTTGATTTATTATTACCGCTTGTGGAAGCAGGGGTGCATAGATTCCCACAAGTAGAACAGTATATCATTTGCGAAACGACAGAAGACATCGGCGAAAAGTATGCCGCGCTTTCAGATGGAGCAAAAGAAAAGACGAAGCTGTTTTCACAAGTATTGGCTACAACAGCACGTACAACGGATCCTGTAGAAATCGCGCCGGATGATACGGCGATTATTCTATATACTTCCGGTACGACAGGTCATCCGAAAGGTGCCATGCTGACACATAATAATTTATTCTCGAATGCCAGAGATATTGGCGATTACTTAAAAATGACTTCAGAAGACCGTATCGTGGCAACATTGCCGGTTTTCCACGTCTTTGCATTAACGGTTGTTGTCAATTCACCGTTAACACGCGGAGCAACAATCTTATTGGCGCCACGCTTTAGTCCGGGAGAAATTTTTGAATTGATTTCGACGTATAAAGCAACGGTATTTGCGGGTGTTCCGACAATGTATAATTTCCTTTATCAATATGACAAAGCGGATGTTGCTGCATTCTCGACAATTCGTTTAGCGATTTCAGGTGGTGCGTCATTACCTGTATCATTGCTGCATAACTTTGAGCAAAAGTTCAATGTACGAATTTCTGAAGGATATGGCTTATCGGAAGCTTCACCGGTTACTTGTTTCAACCCGACAGACCGTGAGCGTAAACCAGGCTCAATCGGACAGTCGATCAGCAATGTTGAAAATAAAGTAGTCGATGAAAATGGCGATGAAGTGGGCGTTGGTGAAGTTGGCGAGCTGATCGTACGCGGACCGAATGTCATGAAAGGCTACTACAATATGCCGGAAGAAACAGCAGTAGCTATTCGCGACGGCTGGTTATATACAGGTGACTTGGCACGAAAAGACGAGGAAGACTACTTCTACATCGTTGACCGCAAAAAGGATATGATTATTGTAGGCGGTTACAATGTGTATCCTCGTGAAGTGGAAGAAGTATTGTTCTCACATGAAGGTATTGTGGAAGCGGCAGTTGTAGGCTTCCCGGATCCGGATTTTGGTGAGTCGGTACATGCTTACGTTGTGTTAAAGGATCCGACGTTAACAATTGAAGCGATTCGCGAGTTCTGTGCAGACCGTATTGTGAAATACAAAGTGCCGACTGTTATTGAAATTTTGGACGAGCTGCCAAAAAATACAACAGGCAAAATTCTGCGCCGTTCTTTAAAAGAAATCGCAAGAACATAACATTTCAACACCTGCCATCTTGGCGGGTGTTTTTTTAAATGGTAATAAGGTGCCGGTGTTTCTATCGTTGCTTATATTGGGAGGCGATGTGCTTTCGCAAGGCGCCTTGCTTACTCATAGGGTTCAGCCTTCTTATAAGGGTTCTTATAAGGTTCCGGTGTATATTGGCGGGCTAAGCACAAAAGTCACCAAGCCATGTTGCACATGTCTTTGCGACTTTTCTTCGTGCTTTGTGTAACGCCCGCCAATCATAAAGTGCCGTTGTTTCCATCGTTGTTTATATTGGGAGGCGCTGTGCCTTTGCAAGGCGCCTTGCGTACTTATAGGGATCGGCCTTCTAATAAGGGTTCTTCTAAGGTTCTGGTGTTTATTGGCGGGCCAAGCACAAAAGTCACCAAGCCATGTTGCACATGTCTTTGCGACTTTTCTTCGTGCTTTGTGAAAGGCCCGCCAATCATAAAGTGCCGGTGTTTCCATCGTTGCTTATATAGGGAGGCGCTGTGCCTTCGCAAGGCGCCTTGCGTACTTATAGGGATCAGCCTTCTTATTAGGGTTCTTATAAGGTTCGGGTGTTTATTGGCGGGCAAGCACAAAAGTCACCAAGCCATGTTGCACATGTCTTTGCGACTTTTCTTCGTGCTTTGTGAAAGGCCCGCCAATCATAAAGTGCCGGTGTTTCTATCGTTGCTTATATTGGGAGGCGCGGTGCTTTCGCAAGGCGCCTACTTTCTCATAAAGTATCACCTTTTTTAGAAAGGAGAAATATTTTTTGTAACAAGGGCTATCATTTTTTATAAAGAAAGATTAACTTTGTGCGTAGAACCGGAAATGTGCTTCTGCGGTGTCTGCAACAAGTTGCAGACATCCTCGGCGCAAATGCAAATAGTGCATCATGAGGCATGCACTATTTGCATTGCCTACCACTGTAAGCGCCGACTAAAGGGCGTTACGATTTAGAGCCGGACACTTTTGATTTGGCGGGTGTTCCAAGCTGCTATGCGGCACACGCCCAAAAAAACCCGGAACTATATAAGAAGCTCTATGAGGAGAGGGGTTAAACTTTTATTCTACATATTTTTATAGAATTATATTTTGAAATTTCAAATAAAAGATGGTACATTGTTATTACGGAAATCGAAATAAATGAAGAGGTGTTTTAATGACAAAGTTAATTACAAAAGAAAGCTTGTTCGAAATTCAATCTATTACTAATCCGGTACTTGCGCCAAATGAGCAAGAGGCGGTATTTATTCGAACAGAGATCAATAAAGAAGAAAATAATTACAATGCCCATTTGTTCCATATTGATTTGGAATCAGGGGAAACAACGCAATGGACTTACGGCAATGAACGTGTGACAAATCCGCAGTGGTCTCCGAACGGAAAACAAGTCGCATTTTTAGTGAAGCGCAATGAAAAACAGCAACTATACATATTAAACAGCCGTGGTGGGGAAGCACAGGAAATTACGACACTACCAAATGGCGTCAATTCATTTTTATGGAGTCCTTGTGGTCAGAAAGTTTGGATTACAAGCACAGTGAAAAAAGGGCTGGATATTACGAAAGAGGAAGAAAAGGAAGATTCGAAATTCCCGAAAGCCTATGTCGTGGATAAAATGAAATACAAAGCAGACAGTATTGGTTTATTAAAACAGAACCGCTATACACAAATTGCTTCTGTTGATTTAGCTGCGAAAGAAGTAAGTACTTTTACAGAAGGCGATTATTCACATAGCTTACAGGGCATTTCACATGATGGGAAAACATTGGTGATCGGTGTGAACCGTGAAGAAAATACGGATCAAGTTTTCCGTACACCGCTTTACCTAGTGGATGTAGACACGAAAGAAGAAACAGTTCTAATAGATGAAGATGGATACTTTGGTGGTGCTGAGTTTTCATTTGATGACCGTTATATTGCATTTGGCGGTTCGGATCATTCATTCAGAAATGCTACACATGGCCATGTTTATATTTATAATACGGAAACGAAAACAACCATAAAGCTGACGGAAATGCTGGACTTACCGGTTGGCGATTATGCGGTTGCTGACATTCAGCAAGGTGTATCGGCTCCATCTGTAGTGTGGACGGAAAACAATGATTTGTACTTCCAAGTATCGACTGAAGGGGATATCCGCTTATATTATGCAACGTTGGAAGGCGCACTTTATCCTGCTTCACCGGAAAATGAGCATGTATACGGCTATGCAATCTTTAAAAACGGCAACCGTGCACTAATGACGGTATCCAATGGAACTTTCCCTGGAGAGCTGTTTGACTTTGATATTACTACAGGGGATCGTAAGCAGTTAACGACGTTTAACGAAAAGTTTTTACAAGAGACGACGCTGTCTGAACCGGAAGCGATTTCGTACACATCAAAAGACGGTTTGACTGTACATGGCTGGATTATGAAGCCGGCACAGTATACAGAAGGTGAAAAGTATCCGTTAATTGTCGAAGTGCACGGTGGACCACATACTTTATATGCAAATACGTTTTTCCATGAGATGCAGCTATTGGCGGCGAAAGGCTATGGGGTGCTTTATGTGAACCCACGAGGCAGTCATGGCTATAGCCAGGAGTTTGTTGATGGTGTGCGCGGCAATTATGGTGATGGGGATTATGAAGATATTATGGCTGGTGTTGATTATGCACTGGAAAACTATGCATGGATCGATGAGTCACGCTTAGGAATTACGGGCGGAAGCTATGGCGGCTTTATGACGAACTGGGTTGTTGGTCATACGAACCGCTTTAAAGCAGCTGTTACCCAACGCTCGATTTCAAACTGGATCAGCTTCTACGGTGTATCGGACATCGGCTATTATTTCTCGGAATGGCAAATGCTCGCTGATATGAATGATGTAGAAAAACTTTGGCACCACTCACCGCTGAAATATGCGGCTAATGTTGAAACACCATTGCTGATTTTGCACAGTGAACGTGATTTCCGTTGCCCGATCGAGCAGGCAGAGCAACTTTATATTACGCTTAAGAATATGGGCAAAGAAGTCGGCTTCGTCCGTTTCCCTGAATGTGACCACAACTTGTCACGTACAGGAATCCCGAACTTACGATTAGAACGACTTGAGCAAATTACAGGTTGGTTTGAGAAATACTTGTAAAATATAAAACAGGGCTTCCTACTAGAGGGGCCCTGTTTTCCTTTATTTATATTTATCTACCTTTAAACTGAGGGGTTCTTTTTTCCGCAAAAGCATTCAGTGCCTCAATGCGGTCTTCAGTAGGGATTGTCAGTTCATAGGCTTTTCGTTCAATTTGAAGACCTGTTTGAATATCTGTTTTCATTCCTTGTTTAACAGCAAATTTAGCTTGCTGGATCGCAATCGGTGCATTACGTAAAATAAGTGCGGCAAAGTCGGCCGTCACTTCGTGTAAGCTTTCCACCGGTGCCACTTTCGTTACAACACCATAATCAAGTGCTTCATGGGCAGTCATCCGTTTTGCTGTCAAAATAAGCTCCAATGCTTTTGCTTCTCCGATTAAACGCGGCAGTCGCTGTGTTCCGCCAGCACCAGGAATGATGCCTAAGCCCGTTTCTGTTAAGCCGAGTGAAACCGTTTCAGCCGCAATACGGAAATCGCAGGCAAGTGCAAGCTCAAGCCCGCCACCAAAGGCATAGCCGTTTAATACACAAATCGTCGGTTGCGGCAATTGCTCAATGAGCGTGAATACTTCTCCGAACCGGTTTAAGTTGCGTTTCACTAGTGTATCCGGCAATGTTTTTCGTTCTTTTAAGTCTGCACCAACTGAAAAGGCTTTATCACCAGAACCTGTTATAATGACAAGGCGAATATCAGGGTGGATTTGGATTGATTCCATTACATTTCTTAGTTGTTCCAGCATTTCAAAATTAAAAGCGTTTAACATATCGGGGCGATCAAGTGTTACATATGCAATGAAGTCTTTTTGCTCGTATTTTACAGTATTCACATTTACTGCCTCCTTGATTTTTGTTAATCTAATTTTATAGTACATTGGAAAATTGTAAAATAACAGCAAATTCCATAATAAATAGAGGGAAAATATACAAGTATTGGGGAAATTACTAAATGGAAGTTTTTGTTGGGCGACAACCTATATTTAACAAACATGAAGAAATCGTAGCGTATGAGTTGTTGTATCGAAATAATTACACCAACCAGTTTCCAAATATTGATGCCGATACAGCAACTGTTGAGCTGTTAATCAATTCATTTCTTTCGATCGGCATTAGAGAAGTAGCCAATGGAAAGCCATCCTTCATTAATTTTACGGAAAACCTGATTATGCAGGAATCTGTTGATTTTATTGAGCATGGACAAATTGTCATTGAAATATTGGAAGATATTCCGATTACAGTGGCATTGATCGAACGGCTTAAACAATTAAAACATGCGGGAAATAAAATTGCGCTTGATGATTTTGTTATTAATGAAGAAGTTTTAATTTATGATGATCTTTTTCAGTACGTTGATTATATAAAAATCGATTTTTTACTTACAGATGAGAATGAGAGAAAAACAATCGAAAATAAGATTAAATCAAAATTTCCTCATATTAAACTATTAGCAGAAAAGGTAGAAACACGTGAGCAGTACGAAATCGCGAAAGAATCCGGTTATTTTTTATTCCAGGGCTATTTCTTTGAAAAACCACAAATACTGACGGCCAGAGACATACCGGCGAACCTGTTTCAATATTTCCAGATTATCTCGTTGCTGCGGGATGATGAGACAAATATTGATGTCTTGGCGGACAATATCGAACGGGAGATTTCGTTATCCTACCGGTTGCTTAAATTAATCAATGGGTCGTCGAGACGTCCGAGAACGAAAGTCCGCTCGATTAAGCAGGCTATTTTATTATTAGGGTTAACGGAATTGCGGCGGTGGATTTATTTACTGGCGATGCGTGAATCCGATGTAAATCGAAATAGCGATGTATTTCAGGAATTAATGTATGCATCGTTGTTCAGAGCAAAGGCATCTGAAAAAGTCGCCCGTCTGAATTACAAAAAGAACTTTTCTGAGTATTTTTTAGTCGGTCTGTTTTCGTTAATTGATTCCCTTTTAAAGCGGCCGATGAATGCCATCGTGACACAATTGCCGCTATCGGAAACGATTTTGGAAACAATCTCCGGTGAACAGACGGAGATGACGCTGTATTTACAGTTTGCTACAGCTTTAAGTAAATTGGACTGGGATAAAGTCATCCCTCTAGCACGCCAACTAAATATACCGGTTGAAGGGCTTTTGCCGATGTATGAAGAAGTGAAAGTTTGGGTTGATGAGGCATTAATAATCGAATAAAAGCTGAAGAGAAGGCGTCCTATTATGGGGCGCTTTTCCTTTAGTTAGATGAAGTTCTCATTTAATGTAGGATTTGTTATAATTCAATGGAATTTACAAAAGAAGCGAGGATTTGTATGACATATAGCGCACAGAATTCTGTGAAAAACAGTGTAATGGAATATGTATTTGTCATTGTCGGCGCAGCGGTTATTGCGCTCGGCTTTAATGTGTTTTTATTTCCAAACCAGGTCGCATCCGGCGGGGTAAGCGGGATTAGTACAATTCTCCATGGAATGTTCGGGTGGAATGCCGGGATTGTTCAGTACGCGTTTAATATTCCCTTATTTATAGCAGGCGTGCTTGTGCTGGGGAAAAAATTCGGGATAAAGTCCTTTATTGGTACGGTTGCTCTTCCTTTCTTCGTTATCTTAACGGAAAGCTGGGATCCTTGGACGCTGAACCCATTATTGGGGGCTCTCTTTGGCGGTATTGTAGTCGGTTTAGGAATAGGTCTTGTATTTAAAGGGAATGCTTCAACGGGCGGTACGGATTTGCTTGCTCAAATTATTACGAAATATACAGGCTTAACATTAGGGACAAGCGTGCTGGTCATCGATGGCCTGATCGCGGTTAGTGCAGCCATTGTGTTTGATCTTGAAAAAGGGCTGTTTGCGTTAATTGGCTTATTTGTTACGACAAAGACAATTGACATTGTGCAGTTAGGATTCAGCCAATCGAAAATGGTTTACATTATTACACAAAAAGAAACGGATGTACGCGATGCGATTTATAAAGAGATCAATCGCGGGATTACGAGGCTTCCGGCATTTGGCGGTTATACAGGTGAGCAACGTCCTGTACTCATGGTCGTTGTATATCAAACAGAGTTCACAAGGTTGAAACAAGTGCTGAAAACCGTTGATCCTCAAGCGTTTGTCATTGTTTCCGATGCCTATGAAGTACTGGGCGAAGGTTTCAAAAAAGTATAAGTTTGTTATAATCGGTAGTGGAATAGAAGTTCATTGTTGGAGGGGTTCAGAATGAAAAAGAGTTTACTTACATTAGTTTTTGGATCAGCCATTTTCCTTGCTGCGTGCGGTGGAGATGATTCGGCATCAAACGGCGGCGAAACAGCTGAAATCGACGGGAAAAGTGTTGTTCAGCAATCATGTGCAACATGCCATGGCGGCCAATTACAAGGCGGGAATGCGCCAGCGTTGAATCAATTAGGGGCAAAATATTCGGAAGAAGAGATTTTGGATATTATTTTAAATGGTAAAGACCGTATGCCTCCTGGTATTGTAAAAGGCGAAAAAGCGGAAGCAGCTGCAGAGTATTTATCAACATTAAAGTAAGTTATACATAAAAAAGATGGAGCTTTATTCGCTTCATCTTTTTTTCCCTTTTGAGCGAATGATCCCGTGATATGATTGATAATTTAAAAAACTAAGCACGTTATATATTGGAATCGGGTTAGACATGATAAAATACAGTGGAGATGCTAGAAGATAGGAGCGTACCAAATTTATGATTCAAGTAATTGCGAAAGATGTTATGGAAAAGTTTAATTTGGAGCTAGTCAGTGGAGAAGCCGGGGTTGGACGATACATAACGACGAGTGATATATCCCGTCCAGGTTTGGAAATGGCCGGTTATTTTACACATTATCCAGCTGACCGTGTTCAGCTGTTAGGTAAAACAGAGCTCTCGTTTTTTGAAATGTTGCCTGTAGAGGAAAAAAGAAGCCGGATGAAGCAGCTTTGTTCGGATGAAACACCGGCAATTATTATTTCGCGTGGTTTGGACGTGCCTCAGGAACTGATCGATGCATCGAATGAAAATCATGTCCCAGTACTTGTTACGAAGCTTACGACAACGAGATTTTCGAGCAGACTGACAAACTTTTTGGAGAGCAAGCTTGCCCCGACAACGGCGATTCATGGTGTGCTTGTTGATGTATATGGTATTGGTGTTCTGATTATCGGGAAAAGTGGTGTCGGGAAAAGTGAGACGGCACTTGAGCTTGTAAAAAAAGGACATCGGTTAGTGGCAGATGATAGTGTGGAAATTCGTCAGGAAGGCGAAAACATGCTTGTTGGATTCCCGCCGCCATTATTGGAGCACCTGCTGGAAATTCGCGGTATTGGCATCATCGATATTATGACACTGTTCGGTGCGAGCGCAATACGTCCCTATAAGCGTATTACATTAATAATAGAGCTTGAAACATGGGATCCGGAAAAGTTTTATGATCGTCTAGGACTAGATGAGGAAAAAATGAAAATTATTGATTCAGAAGTTACGAAACTGACAATTCCAGTACAGCCAGGACGAAACGTATCGGTAATTATTGAAGTAGCTGCGATGAACTACCGACTGAAGAAGATGGGTGTCAATGCTGCGGAGGAATTTTCACGTCGTCTGGACGATATGCTTGTTCCGAATGATGAAATAGACGATTATTAAGAGGTAGTTGAAGGGAGAAGTTTATGGTTACAAATTTATTAGCAATTAACCCGGTGGCATTCCATTTAGGACCAATACCGGTGAACTGGTACGGAGTCATTATCGGCTTCGGAATTGTCGTTGCCTACTTTCTGGCACAGAAAGAGTCGGTTCGCCGTGGGTTAGATCCGGAATTTTTCGCCGACCTGCTCATTTGGGCAATACCGATTTCAATTTTATCAGCCCGTGTGTATTACGTTGTGATGAAGTGGGACTACTATAGCCAGCATCCGGGCAGTATCATTCAAATTTGGAATGGCGGTATTGCAATTCACGGTGCATTGATCGGAGCGTTTATTACAGCATACATATTTACGAAAAAGCGCAAAGTGAGCTTCTTAAAACTGGCCGATATTGCAGCACCGAGTATTCTCGTTGGTCAAATTATTGGACGATGGGGCAACTTCGTGAACCAGGAAGCTTATGGCGGCCCTGTTACACGTGAGTTTTTGGAAGGTCTGTTTTTACCGAACTGGCTGATCGAACAAATGTATATTCGTGAAGACGGAAACTATGTACACCCGACATTCCTGTATGAATCATTATGGAACGTAGTCGGCTTAGTCATCTTGCTGTTTGCCCGCAAGTTAAACTGGCGACGCGGCGAAATGTTTTTCTTCTATTTAATCTGGTATTCAATCGGACGTTTCTTCATCGAAGGCTTGCGTACAGATAGCTTATACTTAGTAGGCGATTTACGCTCAGCCCAAGTCGTTTCAATCATCGGTATCACAGTCGGCATCATTGCCATCGTTTATCGCCGCATGAAAGTAAAACCGGTTATCCACTATTTAGATGACGAAAAACCTGTTGCGACTAAAAATAATAGTAAAAATAAGAAGAGTAAGAAGAAATAATTTTAGTAAGATGTTAAGTAAGTAAACGAAATAAATAAAAAAGTTGGTTGATTGGAATGGAGGGGAGTCGAGTGTTCGTGCTGACGGTTTCACCTTTCGCACTGCAAAAACACAAGCTGACGGCAAACGCCTTTCGCTACAAACTGCGTTTCCTGCGGGAATAGCGTGAAGCCTGAGACTAGGAACAAAAGCTAAGAACGCCACGTCCTGTGGCAACGCTTTTGTGACCAACATCCTGTTGGCCTCACGCCCGCGGAAAGCGTACTCCTCGGAATGGAAATCAACCTCCTATTATGTAGGGAAATAAATAGTTAACACCGTTTGCATTAGTGCGAGCGGTTTTTTAAAAGGGAGCATTCTTCGGTATGAAAACAAAGGCATTGCTGTTTGATTTTGACGGCACATTATTAAATACAAATGATTTAATCATCCAGACGTTCATGTATATTTTTGACGAAAAATTTCCCGGGCAATATTCGACAGAAGACTGTCTGAGATTCATCGGTCCGTCATTAAAACAGACGTTTGACGAATTAACACCGGGCGAAACCGAAGTAATGATCGGGAAATACAAAGAGTGGAACGCACTGAACCATGACCGTTTAGTAACAAGCTATGATGCAGTAGTCGAAACATTGGAAGAGCTCCACAATTTAGGCATCAAACTGGCGATCGTTTCAACAAAAGCAAGAGAAAGCCTTGCCCGCGGTTTAAAAGTACTTTGTGCGGAACAATTTTTCGATGTCATTGTCGGTTTTGATGATGTGGAACATGTGAAGCCCCATCCGGAACCGGTTCTATTAGCACTCGAAAAGCTGGGTGTCCGTAAAGAAGAAGCGATCATGATTGGCGACAATTCGCATGATATTGAAGGCGGGAAAAATGCAGGGGTCCGAACAGCGGGTGTTGCGTGGTCTGCTAAAGGAGTCGACTATTTAATGTCGTATGAACCGACTTATATGCTTCATCATATGCGTGATTTATTGGATATTGTGAAAGGGGAGTAGGCATGCGCAGAACAGAACGCTACAAAGTTCAAGGTGCGAATTCATTATGGAAAGTTTATAATACGGTTTCTTTTTGGAAAGTGATGAAATGCTTTATCGTTATCCAAATCGGACGGGTTACCCCGGTAATGGCCTGGAAAAACTGGCTGTACCGCTCATTTTTAAAAATGAAAATCGGCAAACAGGCATCTCTGGCATTGATGGTCATGCCGGATTCCATGTTTCCGGAGCGTATTTCAGTCGGAGATAATTCAATCATCGGCTTTAATACGACAATTTTAGCGCATGAGTATTTAATTGAAGAATACCGTCTTGGTGATGTCGAAATTGGCAGCAATGTTATGGTTGGCGCAAACTCGACGATTTTACCGGGTGTGAAAATAGGTGACGGGGCAATCGTTTCTGCGGCGACACTGGTGCATAAAGACGTACCGGCCGGCGCAATGGCAGGCGGCAACCCGATGCGCATTATTTTCACGGCGGAACAAATGGCAGAACGAAAAAAGAATGATACGCCGGTTTGGCAAAATTAAATGTAGCATACCCATCTCCAATTAACGCGGTGATGGGTGTTTTTTTATGTCTTTTCCGTCACATAACTGAATTTGGCAAAAGTTGATGTATAATATGAAAATATATCAGAAAATTAAATCAACTAAATATTTGTGTGAATTCATTGACTACGGTAAAAAGTAGCAGTAAAATACTTTCATACACTAGTGATTTAACACTCTAGTATACTAAAGTGTAGTATACAGAATTTAACCAAGTATAAAAATTAGGATGTGTGAAAATGTCATCGATTAAAATGTTTGAGAAACCACTTGGAATGCGTGATACATTACCGGAAATTTATGAAAAGCTCGAATTAATCCGCTCGACAGGACGAGCAATGCTACGTGAGCGCGGCTATGATTTTATAAAAACACCATCTGTTGAATATTACGATACGGTCGGGAAAGCATCTGCAATTTCCGATGCCCGACTTTTTAAATTGGTTGATAGCCAAGGGAATACCCTTGTACTGCGACCTGATATGACAACACCGATTGCCCGTGTTGCAACATCAAAACTACTGAAAGAGAAAATTCCGCAACGCCTAGCATATTTTGCCAATGTGTTCCGTGCACAGCAGCGTGAAGGTGGGCGCCCCGCTGAATTCGATCAAATGGGAATTGAACTGATCGGTGACAATTCCGTATATGCCGATGCAGAAGTGATCATGACGGCAATCGATTTAGTGAAGGCTTATCAAATTACAGATTTCAAAGTAACGATCGGACATGCAGGCGTATTGAGCTGCATTTTGAAGGACTATACTGAAAGTGATGCACAGGCAGATGATTTAAATGATCTCCTTGTACAACGAAATTTTGTCGGATTTGAAGAAGCGGTACTGGCATTTGATTTGCCGAAAACAAAATCCGATGCACTGTTAGCCTATATTGCGGATGCAATCAGCTTGCCTTCAATTGAAGCAATCGAAAAATATGTGCGCAAAAATGATGCGCTTGAATATATGCGAAACTTGGCAAGAATATTGGATGCTGCCGGTTATGAGGAATACATCGCATTTGATTTCACCTTATCAAGCCATATGAGTTATTACACAGGGATGTTATTTGAAGTGTTTGCTTCAGGTAGCGGATTCCCATTAGGAAATGGCGGACGTTATGACGGCTTAATGCAGCATTTTGGTTCACAGGCCGGTGCAACAGGTTTTGGTTTACGTGTTGACCGTGTATTTGAAGCAATGCCGAAAATCAACGTCGACAAAGATGAAGTGCTTGTATTGTTCACAGCTGAGCGTTTTTCAGAGGCATTACAGGCAGTTCAGCAACTGCGTGAACAAGGAAAGCAAGTAACTTTCCAATCCTATGAAGGCATTGAAAATATCGACGCATTAAAAGCTCACTTTAAAATCGTTAATGAATACAATAGCAGGGAGGCATAATCAAATGACACAGCTAACAATTGCGATGCCAAAAGGCCGTATTTTTGAAGAAGCTTATGAAATGTTGCTGGAGGCTGGCTTTAACCTTCCTGAAGAAGTGGAAATGTCGCGAAAACTTATGATCGAAATACCGGAGGAAAACATCAGCTTCATTTTAGCGAAACCGATGGACGTGCCGGTTTATGTCGAGCATGGGGTTGCGGATATCGGAATTGCGGGTAAAGATGTATTACTTGAGCAGCGCCGAACAGTCCATGAGCTGCTCGATTTAAAAATCAGCGAATGCTATATCGCTTCAGCAGGATTGCCGAATACAACGATTAATGAAATTGCGCCGCGTATTGCGACAAAGTATCCGAATATTGCGATGAAGTATTACAAAGGAATCGGCGAGCAGGTTGAGATTATTGAGCTGAACGGATCGATTGAACTGGCACCGATGATTGGCCTGGCTGATCGCATTGTCGATATCGTTTCAACGGGTCGTACTTTGAAGGAAAACGGCTTAGTGGAATATGAGCATATTGCCGAAGTTTCATCCCGCTTAATTGCGAATCCTGTAAGCTATCGCATGAAGAGTGACCGCATTCAAGATTTAGTGACACGCTTGAAAAAATGTGTGAAATAAGAGGGGCCAACGAGATGAAAATAACAATTTTGGATAACGATATTTCTTTAAAACGCCAACTCGAGCAAGGCAATGAACAGCAGCTGCAAACAGTACGTGAAGTCATTCAGGATGTACGTACTAAAGGTGATGAGGCGATTAAATATTACAGTGAAAAGTGGGACGGTTTTGCACCGGAAAACTTACGCGTAGCCGAAAGTGAAATTGTTGAAGCGGTTAAAAATTTTGACCCGCAATTATACGGTGATTTACAGGAAGCAGCGGATAATATTTATCGCTATCATAAGGAACAAAAACGTAAGGGATTCAAGTTACCGCTAGAGGACGGATCGTATTTAGGGCAACGAATTACACCGCTTGATGCAGTTGGATTGTATGTACCTGGTGGTTCGGCAGCCTATCCTTCTTCTGTATTGATGAATGTCATCCCGGCGCAAGTTGCGGGAGTAAAGCGCATCGTTATTACATCACCAGCAGGGAATGACGGGAAATTGCCGGAAGCGGTACTTGTTGCAGCACATATTTTAGGTGTGACGGAAATTTACAAAGTAGGCGGCGCACAGGCGATTGCTGCATTAGCATACGGTACGGAAACGATTGCCCCGGTAGATAAAATTACAGGTCCGGGCAATATATTCGTCGCATTGGCGAAGCGTGAAGTATTCGGTGAAGTGGCGATTGATATGATTGCCGGTCCATCTGAAATTTGCATTTTAGCGGATGAAAGTGCTTATGCCGATGAAATTGCTGCTGACCTGCTTTCTCAGGCAGAGCATGACACATTAGCATGTGCGGTACTGATCACAACTAGCGATGACTTGGCGGATGCGGTTGCAGATCAGGTCGAGATTCAATTATCGAAATTGCCGAGACAGTCGATTGCACGAAAATCGATTGAAAACTTCGGTCATATATATGTAGCGGAATCTATAAAAGATGCTGTACGTGCTGTGAATTCATTGGCACCTGAGCATCTGGAAGTGATTACGGAAGATGCCGAAAAGGTGTCGGAAATGATTACGCATGCCGGTGCGATTTTTATCGGCCGCTATAGCTCGGAGCCGGTAGGGGATTACTTTGCAGGCACGAACCACGTATTACCGACGAACTCAACAGCGCGTTTTGCTAGTGGCTTGAATGTCGATGATTTTATTAAGCGCACGAGCGTTGTTTATTACAGCGAAAAAACTTGGCAACAAAATGCGCCGAAGATTGCGCGTCTTGCACGACTTGAAGGGTTGGAAGGACATGCAAGAGCGGTAGAATCGCGCGGCTGGGATAAAGGAGAAGAATAATGACACGTTTTGCAAAAATCGATCGCGATACAAATGAAACAAAAATTAAAGTAGAGCTCAATTTAGACGGTACAGGTCAAGCCGACATTAAAACAGGTGTTGGCTTTATGGACCATATGCTCGATTTATTTATTAAGCACGGACTGTTTGACGGCAAAATTCTGGCGGATGGGGATACTTGGATTGATGATCACCATACGACAGAAGATATCGGAATTGTGTTAGGACAAGCATTCCGTGAAGCGTTGGGCGATAAAAAAGGAATCAAACGTTACGGCACGGCATTTGTACCGATGGACGATGCGTTAGCGCAAGTTGTCGTTGACTGCTCAAACCGTCCGCATTTGGAATACCGCGTTACACCGGAGCTCAATGCGAAAGTAGGTAACTTTGATACAGAGCTTGTTCATGAGTTTTTATGGAAGTTTGCACTGGAAGCACGCATTAACCTGCATGTCATCGTCCCTTACGGCCATAATACACACCATATTATTGAAGCGATTTTTAAAGCAACGGCACGTGCATTGGATGCAGCGGTAGAAATCGATCCACGTGTAAAAGGTGTGCCATCAACAAAGGGGCTGTTAACGTGAAGATAGGTGTAATTGATTACGGAATGGGCAATCTGTTTAGTGTCGAACAGGCACTAAAACGATTGGATGTACAAGTCATTGTTTCAAGCGAGATTGAACAGTTGGAAGCAGCAGATGCTTATGTGCTGCCGGGTGTAGGCGCATTTCCGGATGCGATGAAGCGCCTGGAAGAAACGGGTCTCATCAATTTCATTCAAACAACGAAAAAGCCGCTGCTTGGCATTTGCCTTGGCATGCAGCTGATGTTTGAAGAAAGCGATGAAGTGGCGCAAACGAAAGGTCTTGGCATTTTCAAAGGACGTATTCAGCGCTTTACGAATGTTACACGTATTCCGCATATGGGCTGGAACGAGCTGAAGTTAAACCAAACACCAGCATGGTTAAATAATGAAGACTTGCCGCAGGAACGTCATGTCTACTTTGTTCACTCGTACTATGCGAGCGGCATCGATGACATGGAGCTGATCGCCTCAGCTGACTATGAACAGGTTCAAGTACCGGGCATCGTGGCAAAAGATAATTTTACAGGTATGCAGTTCCATCCAGAAAAGTCGGGGCCGTTCGGTGTGTATTTATTGACGGCTTGGACACAGGGAGTGAAAGAGGGCGTATGTTAACAAAACGAATTATTCCATGTCTTGATGTAAAAGAAGGACGTGTTGTAAAAGGGGTACAGTTTGTAGAATTGCGTGATGCAGGCGATCCTGTAGAGTTAGCTAAGTTTTATGATGAGCAAGGCGCCGATGAGCTTGTATTTCTTGATATTTCCGCTTCGCATGAAGGCAGGGAAACGATGGTCGATGTTGTCCGTCAAACAGCAGCGACATTGGCGATTCCGTTTACAGTAGGCGGCGGCATCCGAACGATTGAGGATATGAAGCGCATTTTACGTGCAGGTGCCGATAAAGTATCGGTCAACACTTCAGCACTGGAGCGCCCACAGCTTATTAAAGAAGGCGCGGATTACTTCGGGGCACAATGTATTGTATGTGCAATTGATGCGAGGTACAGTGAAGAAGACGGAACATGGATGGTCTACACACATGGCGGCCGCAATAAAACAGCATGGACAGCAGTTGAATGGGCGAAAGAAGCGGTACGGTTAGGTGCCGGAGAAATTCTCCTTACATCGATGAATCAAGACGGCGAGAAATCTGGCTTTGACCTGGCATTAACAAAAGCGGTACGTGATGCGATAACGGTTCCTGTCATCGCGAGCGGCGGGGCAGGCAATGCTGAACATTTCCGTGAAGTACTGCAGGATGTTGATACAGATGCGGCACTGGCAGCGAGTATTTTCCACTATAAAGAAACGAGCGTAGCAGAAGTGAAAAGCTACTTAAAAGAAAAAGGGGTTCGTGTACGATGAACGTAAAATTTGATGAACAAGGCTTAATTACAGCCGTAGTACAAGATGCACAGTCAAAAGAAGTATTAACAGTAGCTTATATGAACGAAGAATCACTGCAAAAAACGATTGAGACGAATGAAACTTGGTTTTATTCACGTTCTCGCCAGGAGCTTTGGCATAAAGGCGCAACGAGCGGCAACACGCAAAAAGTAGTTTCAATCAAAACGGACTGTGACAAGGATGCACTTGTCATCGAAGTCATCCCAGCAGGTCCTGCCTGTCATAACGGAACAACTTCATGCTTTACTGAAAGTTTGGTAGAAAATGAACGTCCAGGGTCTGTTGCCATTCTTCCGCAGCTTGTCGAAGTGATTAAACAACGTGAAATCGATATGCCTGAAGGGGCGTACACAACGTATTTATTCGATAAAGGGATCGATAAAATCTGTAAAAAAGTCGGCGAAGAGGCGACAGAAGTTGTTATCGGTGCGAAAAACCGTGACGCAGAAGAAGTGAAATGGGAATCAGCCGATCTTCTTTATCACTTATTAGTTCTTCTTCAAGAGCAAAAGGTTAATGTTTATGAAGTACTCGATGTACTGCAAAAACGTCATGAAGGAA